>JAFYCH010000072.1 GCA_017539765.1 Clostridia bacterium | reverse complement strand
TCATTATCAAGTATTGGTTCACAAGTGACAGTTATTGTTTCTACAAGATAAAACTCACTGCCATTATTTCCCCATGTTGCATAAGATTGTGTGGCAGCATCATAATATCTTGCATAAATAGTGAGTTCAAAATCACCATTCACATTTTGGTCAAAAAATTCATTTTCCAATGGTTCTCTAACAAAAAACAAAGCTGCTTCTTCCAAAAACAAATCTTTTTGTGGCATAATGACCATGCTTTGATATGCCTGATAGCCCGAAAACATATGTGTGACGCTAACATTATCAAAAAGCATATCTGTGTTGTCATAATCTGCAAAATAAGTAAGTGGTACTGTTGGGAAAACCTCTGAATATGGATAACTATCCATGTTTGGATGATTTGCATTCCATTCGGCATCTAAATCTGCCCTGTTTTCGTCAGTAACTTCTTGCAAAAGCATATCACGCACCATAAAGTGAACTGTGTTGTAATAGTTTTTGAAATATGGAAGACGCACACTGAAAAGCACATGATTATATGCACCAGCAGTATACATAACATTGTTCTTTTCTACTTCTTTTTCTGGATCATCAAAATATTCACTACCTTGAATTTCTCCATATCTATCATAACCCCAAACATTTGCATTGAAATTGTATTTTGTATCTATTTTTCGGTATTCTGTTGCAATAAGTTTGTTGTATATTGCTTGACCAAATGCTTGGTCTGTAATTTCATGAATATCTTCATTTAATAAAACCTCATCATCAGTATCACTATAAAGTCCAGGAATAACGATATTTCTAAATTTTTCAGTTTGGTCAAAATTGTTTTTGCTTGCAGTTTTTAAATACTCACCTGCATAATACAAAAGACCTTCCAAATTACCGTTTTCTGATTCCCCATATTCATCAACAACATTAAATACAAAATTTCCGTTATAAAACATACCTGTTGCATAAGTTTCATCTGTCAAAAATCTGTTATATTTGCTATTTTTTAAATTGTTGTCAGCACCATAATAAACAATCTTTAAGTCACCATTAACGTCACAATAAGCATTGACAAATCTGTTGTTATCTTCTGCAACCAAATCTTCGCCAATGACATAATTTAGGATAAATGAAGCAAGTTGCTTAATTTCTACATCAGTCCAACCTAAATGATTAACTTGAGAAACGTATTCATCAATAACTGAATCATCTATCGTTTCAGCATCTTTGTAAGGTGCATATAAATTGTTGAAAGTATTTTTTTCTGAGTCTTCACTGTCGATATAATTGCCAGATAATATAAGTGCAGATGCAAGTTGAATTTTTCTTTTGTAAATATCCGAATTAAAAACATCTTCATTTACAGCTTCACCATCTGTGCTAAAATTCCATTTTTTTACTTCAGAATTATTATCGCCATTGATTGCATTTTTATGACTAAACTTTTTTATAATTTCATAATCTTTCAAAGCAATAACTGAGTATTCATTCTCTTGATTTTGATAGGCAATGTATTGATTATTTTCAATTGTAATATTAGTAATTTTTTCTGTAAACAACTCTTGGCTTGAAGTACCATATTGTTCAAAAAGTTTTTCTAAAATGCTTTGTGAAATAGATTGGTTTTGGTCTTTTATGCTTTGATTAAAACTTTCTCTTTCAACTTCGCCAGGTTTGTAAGTTAGACGATAATTTTTAAAATAGTCATCATAATCATCAAATGATAGTTCGTTTTCTGGAAGTGGCATATTTGGGTCAGTGGCATCTGGTTCACTACCGCTTCCGCCACCGCCGCCACCATAATGCGTCTCAAAATCTAGCGGGTCTTTTGTTATTCTTTTAAAGTCGTCCTCTAATCCACAACCAGAAAAAAGTATTGGAGATGTAAACATCACCACAGAAAGTAATATAACAAAAAATCTTTTTAATTTGGTCATTTTTTGCATATATATATTTCCTTTAATATTTATAGTATATCACAAATAACAAAAAACTCAATTAAATTTTATTATGTAATAAAAAAAGTAGGCAAAATACCTACTTTTATAAAGTTCTATCAGAAGTTACGGTATAACCATCTCTATTGACACCATATTCAAGAATGGTAGTTGAGTCATCTTTAAAACAGTTTACAACACTGCTTAAATCTGCAATTTTATAATTTTGAGCCAAATCTTTTGTCTCATCATATTGAGTATTAGACAATGTGCTGTAAAGGTTCTGAAAGACTTCGGCACTTGGTCTAATTGTTATTTTGATAGTATATTCATTCCCTGACCTGATATGTTGAGCTACACCATGGGCGTGAATCACATTTCCCTGTACGTTATGATCAGCAGTTTCAGCTGTGAAATATTTTAAATCTAAATTTTGAATATATCTGTTGTTTTTAACATCCGCAAAATAATCTTGCATTTTTGTTTCAAAATACTGTTCAAAGTTATGCTCTATTTGTGTGCCTGTGAAGCAATCTAAATCCCACTTTGCACCATCTAATCTTGCATAATTAAATGTAAGGTTTTCGCCTGTTATGTAATCATGAACAGATTGAAGTTGGTCGAGATTATAGTTGTCGGCAAGATTTCTTCCCATGCTTGCCTCTACATAAGAAATTGGTGTAAGACTCAAAAATGCATCTGCATCAAGTGACATACCCAAATTTGCCAAATATGGTGTTTCGTCATCAACAAAATTTACATATCCATTTGCAAGAAGTGTTGTGTTTGCTGTTTGGTTTGTGTCAACAGTAAATGTTTTTATGTCAACATTTTCAACAATGTTCTCTTGAAATTTGTTGTTGAGTGTGTTTTTAAGTTTTGTTTCTATTGCATCTTCATAAGACATAAGTTGTTCTCTTATTTGTCTGTCAATCTCATCTTGGCTTAGTCCACTTGAGCTGTTGCCATTTTCACTCGAATTGCCATTTTCGCTTGAATTACCATTCTCACTTGTGTTGTTATTTTCTGATGAATTATTGTTGCCACTGTTTTCACTTGTGCCACTGTTGCCAGAATTCTCTACAATATTTGGCTCGCTCGTATGTGTTTGGCCACTGCAAGCAACCAATGCACCAGCACCCAAAACAGAAAGCATTGCGAAAAATAATTTCATAACTTTTTTGTTCATATAAATCTCCAGATGTGCAAAAACTGCACATACACTATTATATTATCATAAAAAGAATGTTTTGTAAATACCCAAAATAAAAAAAGTTTGATAAAAATATATCAAACAATTTTATTGCTAAGATTTTTCCATATATATCGTTTGCCTCAAAATGACAGATAAAAATCACAAAACGTGTTTAGCGTCTTTGTGTGTGCTAAGTTTGTAAATTACAAGCACGCTGCCAATTTGTTGAACAGGGTCCGCACCAAGCCATGCACACAAAACTTGCATTGCTTCTTTTGTGTCAAGACCAGAATTGTTTAAAAGACGAATTTTTACAAGTTCTCTTTTTTCAAGCACAAGTTTTGTGCCTTCAAGCACAGTCTCTGTTATTCCGCCCTTTCCTATTTGCACAACTGGGTCAAGTTTTTGTGCAAGTGCTCTTAATTTTGCTCTTTCTTTTGTTGTTATCATATATTTCTCCATTTTTTTGATACAATTTCTTATTTAATATTTTGTCTCAATAATATGTTTTGATATTTAATTTCATTAAGTTAATTTTTGATTATACATTTATTGGTTTATTGACGATAGTTTTTTAAAAAATTTAGTAGCAGATTTGAACATATTTTTTAGATAATTTTTGCAAAACTGAGTGGCAACTAAGTGATCTTGTGCCAGTCCAAGTTTTGCGAAATGAATCAAAAAAGATGACAAATATGCGGAAACTATTTTCGCACGGTTCGTTAGAGAGTACGAAATATTTTACTCCCAATATTCAAACTCAAACGACAGCACTCTTATATAGTCGCCGTCTTTGAGTCCATGAAGTTTTAAGTTATCCATAACACCTTCATCACGTAGCCTATTTTGAAAATATGCAAAACTTTCTGGTTCAGCAAGATTGACTCCACGAATAATCTCATCAATTTTGTCGCCAACAAGTTCAAATGTGTTGCCGTGTTTTATGATATCATATTGTGTAAAATCTCTTCTGTCAATTTCAAACACTTCAGCTTGTTGTGGCACTTGTTCTGGAAGTTTTGAAAGTTCTTCTACGATTGTTTGCAAAAGTTCTTTTTCACCCTCTCTTGTTGCCGCACTATATGTCAAAATTGTGTAGTCTGCACCATAAGTGTTTTTAAACTCTTTTACTTTTGTCATATCACCATCAAGCAAGTCTATTTTGTTAAGCACAACAATTTGTGGAACACCCAGCAAATTTTTTGAATATTTTTCAAGTTCTTCATTTATAACTCTAAAATCTTCAATTGCGTTTCTTCCATCAACTTCGGCAATATCAACAACATGCAAAAGTATCTTTGTACGCTCTACGTGTTTCAAAAATCTAAAGCCGAGTCCTTTGCCTTCGCTTGCACCTTCAATAAGACCTGGAATGTCGGCAATCAAAAACGTTTTGCCACCATAGCTTGCAACTCCCAAATTTGGATTTAGCGTTGTAAAATGATAGTCAGCAATTTTTGGTCTTGCACTTGTAAGCACACTTAAAATTTTACTCTTTCCCACACTAGGATATCCCAAAAGACCAACATCAGCAATTGTTTTAAGTTCCAAAACAACTTCAAACTCTTTTGTCTTTACTCCAGTTTCTGCAAACGCTGGGGCTTGTCTTGTTGGTGTAGCAAAGTTTTGATTTCCCCTTCCACCAAGTCCGCCTTTCAAAATCACTTTTCTGTCATCAGGATAGAACATATCAGCAATAATTTGACCTGATTGTTTATCTTTGATAACAGTGCCTCTTGGAACTTTTATAACCAAATCTGCTCCACTTTTGCCTGCACAATGACGATGTCCGCCATTTTCTCCGTTTTCAGCAAAAAACTTCTTTTGGTGATAAAAATCTACAAGGTTGTTACTGTCTTTGTCAACTTCAAAAACAATGTTTCCACCACGGCCACCATCTCCGCCGTCAGGTCCGCCATTCATCGTTTTTCTGTCACGCAAAAAGCTTAGTGCTCCGTCACCACCATTTCCCGCTTTTATTTTTATGGTCACTTTGTCTATAAACATAGTCGTCTCCTTTTTTCTATTTAACACTCGTTATTAAATAAATTTTGCTTTTTTGTTTATTTTAAAATTGGTTGTTATCTTTTTTGTTTTATATTTGTTTCAGAGTGCTTTTGTAGTGTTTACAAAATTCTCTAAGTTTGCAAGTTTCACACTCTGGCTTAATTGCCTTGCATTTATATCTTCCAAACAGCACGAGCATATAGTGAAGTTTTGACCAATCAGCTTTTTTGTACGCCTTCATAAGTTTATCTTCAACTTCAAAAGGTGTTTTGCCTGTGGCAATTGCAAGTCGGTTAGAAACTCTGAAAACATGTGTGTCAACAGCAATTGCATCGCCCTTAAACCAAAGCGAATAAACCACATTTGCGGTCTTTCTGCCGACACCTGCAAGAGTTTGTAGTTTGTCCAAAGTGCCTGGCACTTCTCCATCATACTTTTCCACAATATCTTTACTGCAGGCAATAAGATTTTTTGCTTTGTTGTGATAAAAACCACACGAATAAATTATTCTTTCAATATCTTCTTGTCTTGCACTTGCAAGTTTTTGCGGAGTGCCATATTCCTTAAACAAAACAGGTGTCACCTTGTTTACTCTAGCATCAGTACACTGGGCACTAAGTATCACAGCAACCAAAAGTTCAAATGCAGAAGAAAAATTAAGTTCACATTCTGCATTTGGATATAACTCATTTAAATAATCTATGGTCATTTTTTGTATGTCTTTTTTATCTGTCTGTTTTGCCATATTGGTATTATATCATATCAAAAAAAAATTTGCACTTGTTTTAACCTGATTGAAACAATATATTTTCTACACAAAAAAAGCAGATGACTGCTTTAAGATATTTTTGTAAGCATTGTTTTGCCAAATCTTGTTGAAACATAATAAAATGCAATAAAATTTTTGATTCCACTTTTTTTAAGTAGTTCTTTTGCAAAATTAAAATGTTTTGCAGAAAACCTTACACTTATGCCACAACTAGCACTTGCCGATTTTGGAGTTTCAACAATAATACTCCTTATCCCATTTTTTTGAAGTAACATATTAAATTGCATTGTACTTGTTCTTACAGAAAAAATTACCAAAATATAATCTCCCATAAAATATCTCCTTATCTTTTGTTGAGCAAAAATTTAACAAAAATTTGCTTGCTATAATATATTATTATTGACCTTAAAAAAAAGTGATAACGTAAATAAATTGGGAGTTTTATGATTTATTTAGACAATGCATCAACCACAAACAAAAAGCCATATTGCGTAAAAAAAGCACTTGCAAAAGCAATGCATAAAAAATATTGTGCCAACCCTGGAAGAAGCAGTCATAAATATAGCTTAAATGCAGGAAATGTTATTTTTGAAACAAGAGAACTTTTAAAAGAGTTTTTTAATGCTCCAAATGTGCAAAATATAGTCTTTACAAGTGGTTGTACAGAAGCACTTAATCTTGCCATATTTGGCACCGTAAAACAAGGCGGACATATTGTTTATACAACCAACGAACACAATTCTGTCGCAAGACCTGTGGAATATTTAAAAAACAAAGGACTTGTGACCGCTACCCTTGTAAAAACAAACGAAAAAGGCATAATAGAGCCAAATGAGATTGAAAAGGCAATCAACAACAAAACATATCTCGTAATCGTCAACCAAACAAGCAATGTGACTGGTGCAACAAGCGATATTGAACAAATTGGAAAAATATGTAAAAAGCATAATGTTGTATTGCTTGTTGATGGCGCTCAAAGTGCAGGACATCAAAAAATAGATATGCAAAAAGGCAACATCTCTATGCTCGCTGTTGCTGGGCACAAAGGACTACTTGCATGCCAAGGTGTTGGAGTTTTACTGTTTGGTGACAACATAAAAATTATGCCGCAAAAATTTGGTGGAACTGGAACTTTTAGCGAACAACCTTTGCCACCTGTTTCTTACCCTGAAAGTCTGGAAGCAGGAACGAGCCCAACACCTGCCATATTCTCTCTTTTTGCAGGTGTAAAATATGTGCAAAAAAACTTTGAAAAAATAAATAAAAAAATATCTGCTTTGACGAAACTTTTGATTGAAGAATTAAGCAAGAAAAAAAGCGTTGTTTTATACACATCAAAAGATGCATTAAATGGTGTTGTTTCCTTCAGAGTAAAAGGGCTGTCACCAAGTGAAGCCGTAAGCTTTTTTAACCAAAATGGAATATGCGTAAGGTCGGGACTACATTGTGCTCCACTTTGTCACAAAAGGCTTGGAACAATTGATGGTGGCACAATAAAAGTTTCAATTTCTCACTTTAATCATAAGTGGGAAATAAATAAATTTGTTAAAATACTTGAT
>JAFYCH010000071.1 GCA_017539765.1 Clostridia bacterium | reverse complement strand
TGTTTCGCAAAAAGAACTCGCCGAAAATGAAGAGTTTTTAGAAAACTATATTTATTCAAACAAAAAAGTAGGCGAAAAAATTATTGATAACTATCTAAACAGTTTATCAAATCAAAAGGCTATGCCACTTATTTCCAGCAGTAGTGGTGCTGGGGCGGTTTCTAGCCCCACAAAAAAACCAACAACAATAAAAGATGCTGGAAAACTTGTGGAAGCCTATTTAAAAAACAAATAGGAGAAAATTATGGTTACATTAACAAATGCAGACAATGCATTAAAAAAAGTTTATTTAGATGTAGTGTCTAATCAATTAAACACAAATGTAAATCCTTTCTTTACAAAAATTGAACAAACTTCAAGAGACGTTTGGGGAAAGGAAATTGTAAAAGTTGCACCATTTGGCATAAATGGAGGAATTGGTGCAGGAGAAGAAACAGGAGCACTTCCACAAAGTGCAGGCAACAGTTATGTAAAGTTTGTTACAGAACTTAAAAACTTGTACGGAAAAATTGAAATTTCTGACAAGGCAATGAGAGCAAGCGAAAACAGTGTTGGTGCTTTTGTAAATCTTTTGAACGCAGAAATGGAAGGTCTTATCAAAGCAAGCCAATTCAATTTTGGTCGTATGCTTTTTGGTGATGGTTCTGGCAAACTTGCTACAATCGCAGGTGTAAGCAGTGGAGTTATGACAGTTGATACTGTAAAAAATATGATTGAAGGTCTTGTTGTTGACATTTATTCAAGTGCTGGTTCAAAAGTTTTGGCAGGTGCAAGAATTACTGCAATTGACAGAATAAACAAAACTTTCAAGGTTGACAAGACTCTTACAGAAGGTGTTGTTGCAACAGCTTTTGTTACAGTTCAAAATTCTTATGGAAAAGAACTTACTGGTCTTGGTGCAATTTTTGGCGAAGGTAATTTGTATGGAGTTGACAGAAGTGCAAATGCATGGATGACACCATACAAAAAGACAATCTCTGCAATTTCTGATACAGAAATTCAAACAGCAATTGATTATCTTGACGAAAATGTTGGAAGTGCAGTTGACTATATCACTTGCTCAAGTGATGTAAAAAGAGCATATCAAGCATATCTTGCCACAAGCAGACAAAATGTTGACTTTATGGAACTTCAAGGTGGTTACAAAGCAATCAGCTATAATGGTATTCCAGTTGTAAGTGACAGATTTGTAGAAGATGGTACAATGTACCTTTTAAACACAAAAGAGTTTGCTTTGCATCAACTTTGTGACTGGCAATGGATTAGCGGAGAAGATGGAAGAATTCTTAAACAAAATGCTGGCTATGCAACATATTCGGCAACACTTGTTAAATATGCGGACCTTATCTGCAACAAACCAGCAGGACTTGCAAAACTTACAATTTCAGCACCTGCACAAGCAGAATCAAATTCAAATGAAACACCTGCTGCAGAAGGTGAAGGACAAGGACAAGGAGAATAGTGATTATGCCACATCTTTTGTGGCATTTTCATTATAATTTATTATGAACTATCAAATTATTAAAAATGATATTTTTAATATTGCAAAACGTCTTAAGTCTATTGATAAAAAATATTTCATAGTTTTTAACAGTGACAGAAATAAATATGAAGTGCATTATGCACGTGCAAAAAACACCTATGAACTAACCATTCCTTACGACACACTTGATGCACGCACAATTGACTTCGTTTTAAAGACAAGAATTCAAAACAAACAAAAGATATTTGAAGAAATAGAAAATTCAAACAAAAAATTAGAACAACAAAACATAAAAAATCTAATAGATAAAATAGATAGGAGAATATATGAAAGTTAAAGATGTTATAAAACAAGTTGCCATATTTTTGGGACTTACAAATGTTATGAATGCAAATCTAGATGATTTCGATAATCTAGATTCGCAGACAAAAAAAGATATAAACCTAATTTTGAGTTCTATAAACGAAGTTCTTTGTGATATTGCAACTGATTATTTGTTTTTGGAATATGAAGAAGATATTGAAGTGAATGGTGGAAGTTTTAGTTTTTCAAATTTAAGCAAAACTTTTTATAAGTTTGAAAGCATAGATACAACAAAAGATTATAAAATTGATTTTGAAACCTTGATTATTGAAGACGGAACATATACCATAAGATATCAATATTTACCTGAAATTTACGAACTGGCGGACACAATCTCTGGTTTTGGAAGATTAACAATCTATGCACTTTGTTATGGCGTAGCAGAAGAATTTTGCCTTATCTCGGGAAATTATGCCGAAAGTGAAATGTGGCACAGCAAGTTTGAAAATGCAATGCTAGTTGCAAAAAAACCAGAAAATGCAAAAGTGAGAACATTGAAACAAAGAAGGTGGATATGAAAAAAATTAAATATCCAAAAACTGTAACTTTGGAGTATTCTATTGAAGATTTTTCGACTGGTCTAGATGTTCAGACTTCAGAAAACATAACAAGTTTTGATAGTGCAGTAAATTCGTATAATTTTGAATTTAAGGACGGAGTGCTTACAGAAGGCGTTGGTTTTGAAGATATAACAATAAAAAGCACAAATGACGAAAATTCAACAGAAGTTGCACCACAATATCTCATGCCAGACAGTGATGGAACTTTT
>JAFYCH010000070.1 GCA_017539765.1 Clostridia bacterium | reverse complement strand
TGCTAAGTTTTACAGCATTTTCCATTTCTGTTTTCAAAAGTTTCTTTACTATCTCAACTTCTTCTGGAACAGCATCAACAATAAGTTCATCATGAATTTGCAAAATGAGTTTGCTTTTTAAGTTTTGTTTTTTGATTGCATTAAACACATTTACCATAGCAATTTTTATAATATCGCTTGCAGTGCCTTGCAGCGGCATATTCATTGCTGCACGTTTACCAAACTCACGGGTCATATAGTTGTCACTATTGATTTCTTCTATGTTTCTTTTTCTGCCAAAAAGAGTTGTGACATATCCAAGTTCTTTTGCCTTTTCTATGCTTGAGTTCATAAAGTCTTTAACGCCAGAATATGTTTCAAAATACTTATCAATAAATTGTTTTGCCGTCTTTCTGTCCGTGCCTAAATTTGTGGCAAGACCATAGTCAGAAATACCATATATTATACCAAAATTCACAGTCTTTGCATCTCTGCGCATTTGCGGAGTAATCTCGTCAATAGACACTCCAAAAATGTCACTTGCTGTTTGAGAGTGAATATCAATATCGTGGTTGTAAGCATAGACAAGTCTTGCATCTTGAGAATAATAAGCAAGCAAACGAAGTTCAATTTGAGAATAGTCACTTGTGATAATTTTTCCGCCATCTACCCTTGGAACGAATATCTTTCTAAGCATCTTTCCTTCTTCATCTCTTACTGGTATGTTCTGAAGGTTTGGTTCGCTGCTTGAAAGCCTGCCAGTTGCCGTAAGTGTTTGATTGAAAACTGTGTGAATAAGCCCAGTTTGTTTGTCAGCAATTTTGCCATATGGTTCAACGTATGTGCTATGCAATTTTTCAATCTTGCGGAATCTCAAAATTTTGTTTATGATTGGATGTTGATTTGCTATGCGTTCAAGCACTTCAACACCTGTTGACTTTTTTATATTTTTTGGTGGCTTTAGCCCCATTTTGTCAAAAAGAATTTCACCAAGTTGCTTTGGACTTTTAATGTTAAATTCTTCGCCAGCATCTTGCAAAATTTGTCTGGTTAAATATTCAAGTTCAGCATTATACTCTTTTTCAAGTTCCTTGAGTTGTGACAAATCAATTTTGAAACCATTTTGTTCCATTTCAAACAGAACTGGTACAAGTGGCATTTCGACTTCAAAAAATAGTTTTGTCATACCCTCTTTTTCAAGTTCTTCCAAAAGTTGTTGCTTTGTTGACATAAGACAAGTACAAATTGAATTTTCGTCAAAATTATATTTTTCAGCAAAAGTTTTTGCATCAAAATCCGTCTTTTTGCTTCCACTAAGCAAATACAATGCAATGTTTGCGTCAAAAATTTCGCCACAAAGTTTTACATCAAACAAAGCGAGTTGATGCATCAAATTTTTTGCGTTGATAACAACTTTTTTTATTTTTTCATCTTGCAAAACTGATGCAAGAACACTTAAAGCTTCGGCATCAGCAAATCCATCGTCAATCAAGTTTTGCTTAAGCTTTATCACATTTTCTTGAAACTTAGAATTTGCAATGTGAATTTGTTCATTTGCATAATTTATGGCAAACTCAGGTGTGGTTTTAAGGTTGTCAACAAATTTTTGCAAATCGCCTATTGACGAAATATAATTTAGGTTTGCTTCTTTTTTTTGTGTTTGAACTTCTTCAATTTCAAAGATATTTGGTCTTTTGAGAAGTGAGTTAAACTCATAACGCTTAAACAAATCATATGTTGCATTTCTAAAAGGAAAATCAAAAGTTAAATTTTCAAGAGAAATATCCAAAGGTGCTTCTGTGAAAATTGTAGCAAGTTTTTTAGAAAACTCTGCATCTTGCTTGCCATTTGCAAGTTTGTCATGCAAAGCATTTTTGATGTCGTCCAAATGTTCATACACGTTTTCTATTGAACCATATTCAGCAATAAGCGACTTTGCTGTTTTTTCACCAACACCTGCAACGCCCTTTATGTTGTCACTGCTGTCGCCCATAAGTGCCTTTAAGTCGGCAACCTGATTAGCTTTTACACCATAAACTTCTTCAATATTTTGTGGAGTAACAACAATTGTGTCGCTTATTCCCCTTTTTGTGAACCAAACACTTGTGGTGCCATCTACAAGTTGAAATAAATCTCTGTCACCAGAAAGAATTATTGTTGGAATTTTAAACCTTTTTGCAAGTGTGCCAATTATGTCATCCGCTTCGATTCCAGGTTTTTCAACAAAACTAATGTTCATACTTGCCAAAACTGACTTGAGTATTGGAAGTTGACTTGCAAGTTCGTCTGGCATTTTTTTTCTGCCAGCCTTATATTCTGCATACATTTCGTGCCTAAAAGTTGGGTGCCCCATATCAAAAGCGACAGCCATATACTTTGGGTTTTCTGCTTCAATAAGTTTTGTGAGCATATTGCAAAAGCCATAAACTGCATTGCTATACTCGCCTTCACTGTTGGTTAAAAGTGGCAAAGCATAAAATGCTCTGTTTATCAGACTATTTCCGTCAATAAGCACTAATTTTTCATTTTTTTCCATATAG
>JAFYCH010000012.1 GCA_017539765.1 Clostridia bacterium | reverse complement strand
TTTTTGCAGAGCAAATAATATTGAATTTGTTTTAGATTTGCACCAACTTTCTGATAAACGAGAAATGGATTTCTGTCTAGGAACAGGCAACGAACAAAACAGAAATTTGATGCAACACACCATTATCGCTGATTTGGTAAAACAATGTGCAACCGAAAACGGTTTTGATATGCAAATAAACAATCCTTTTGCTGCTTCTTCCGAAAGAACAATTTCTGGCTTTTGCCAAAAAAATAATATACCTTCAATGCAACTTGAAATAAACAGCAAATTGGTTTCCGCATATTGCAACGGAAAGCGTTTTGATGATGTTTTTGAATTTATAAAAAAAAATTGCAAAATTGTTGAAAAAACCTTAACCAAATCAGAAATACCACAAAATAACTTATAGACAAAAATCTAAATATAAACAAAAGACGACCAAAATTCTGGTCGTCTTTTCTTTGGTGCCGAAGGAGTGGATTATGTGAACGAACACACACAAGGTGTGGGTCAAACGCAAGTTTGTGTGGGTGCTTTGCACACACTTCAAGTCCCCCACGGGCCAAATGTTTGTGAAACAAAAAAACAGTCCGGTGCGACTGTTTTTTAGTTTGGTGCCGAAGGAGGGACTTGAACCCACACATCCTTGCGGATATCGGATTTTGAGTCCGACGCGTCTGCCAATTTCACCACTTCGGCATATTTTACGCAAGTTTTTTACGTTTGCAAAGATAATATATCACAATAATAGATTAAGTGCAAGTGTTTTTTTGAGAAAAGTTTTGTTATTTTTAGTTTTACTTTTTGTCTTTTTGTGCATTATGCAAACTATTTGATGCTAACATGCTTTTATTTGTTGCGAAAAAAATTGATTTGTGATAATATTTTTGATGGAGAATTATATGATTAGTATTAAAAACCTTTATTTATCTTTTACGAAAGAATTTGATGCTTTGCATGACATAAACCTTGAAGTTGAAGATGGAGAGAAAATTGCACTTGTTGGTCAAACCGACAGCGGAAAAACAATGCTACTCCGTGTTATTGCAAGGCTCGAAAAAATTAAGTCAGGCGAAGTTTATATTAAAAATATAAATTTAAACAAAATCAACTTTAAACAAGATATTCAAGTTGCATTTGTTCCAAAAAGTTTTGTGTTCTTAAACAAAAAGACAGTGAAAGAAAATTTGGAATATGTTTTGAAAATAAGAAACTTTGACTCTGCAACAATAAATGTAAAAGTTCTTAACGCAATGAAAAACTATGGTGTTGAAAGCATACAAAACCTAAAAATTAAAGATTTGTCAGAATATCAAAAAACACTTGTTGAAATTGCAAGAGCCAGCCTCAGAAAAGTTGAACTTTATTTAATTGATGATATTTGCGATAACTTAGTTGCAAGCGAATGTAACAACGTTTTAAGCAAACTTGCAGATCTTATCCAAGATAATCAACAAAGCACTTTTGTTTTTGCATTTAGTGAAGAAGAGTTTGCAAAAAGACTAGGTCTTAAAGTTGTTAAACTAAAAGACGGAATGATTGAAGAACCTGAACAAAACTAAATTATATTTTATAGACAAACAGCGTTTGAGGCTGTTTGTTTTTTTTGTTCTTTTTGCCAAGTTTAAGCAATATGCTTTCTACCCTGTTTGCAACAATTGGACTATTTTCAAAAAAATCAACTTCACCAAAAATTTTTGTAAGTTGTTTTTTTATGTAATTAAAATGCGTGCAACCTAAAACTATGTTTTGAATATTTTTGTCTTTGTATCTATTTAAAGACTTTTTAAGATACGGCAAAAGTTGCTCATAATTTCCATTTGCAGCATCTATCTTTTTTGCAAGACTGCCATAGCCTTTCAAAAATATGTTGGAATAATCTTTGTAGATATTCAAATTTTTGTTGTGCTTTATGGTATTGATTGTTGCAAGCACAAGTGTGTTTTTGTTTTGAAATTCATACGGATTTAAAAATGGTTCTATCTTTATGATTGGAAGTGTTAAAAATTTTCGTTTTAAAAAATTATAGCAAACACTTGAAAGTGTGTTGCAGGCAAGCACAACGAGTTTAATGTCGAAAACTTTGCACAATCTTGCAATATGTCTGTAGGCAAGTTTTTTGAGTTTTACTGTGCTCTTGTTGCCATAAGGAGCATTGAATCTATCCATAAAATAAATATAGTTTTCTTTTGGAAGAATCGCTTTTATTTTGTTAAGTGTCCATACTCCACCCACTCCACTGTCCATCACAAGTATCCACTTTTTTCTCATAAAATATATTATGAAGTAAATCCGTTTGTTGTTAATTTTTGATAGCAAAAAATAAAAAATTAACAAAAATTTATTAAAAAACAGCCATTTTTTGCTTATTTTTTATGATTTTTTACCGTTTTTTTAAATTTGTTACAAGTATATATATAAAATAGATGTTTCAAAAAACATATGTCAGAATGACACAAAGCATTAAGTTGTAAGGTCTAAATAATCTTTTTGAGAAAGATTGGTAAAAGATAAATTTATGGCATTGGCAATTATTCTAGAAAGACTACTCACCTTTGTTTCTATGTCTTTTAAAGTAACAATGAGTTGTTCAAAATTTTTGCAACAATCACTTATGTTCAAAACAAGCGGAACGCCAATTGCAAGAATTTTTGTGCCCAAAATTTTTTCGCTTATTTCCTTTCTGCAATTACCCACTCCACCACCTGGCGAAAGTTTTGTGTCACTTATCTGCACCGACCTTGAAAGCGTTTTACTATCGCTTGCAATAAGGCTGTCAATCACAACAACAAGGTCGGGACAAATTTGCTGACACATGCTTTTTATTGTTTCACTACTCTCTAGACCCGTTGTGCCATAGACACCAAGACTGACAGAATAAATTTCTTTCATCTTAGATTTGTCAAAAAGTGCTTTGTCAAGATATGGTTTTGTAACAAGAATTTGACTTGCCACTTTTTTGCCCAAACTGTCACAAGCAAAATTTTCGTTACCAAGACCAACAATAAAAATTTTTTCTGGACACAATTTATCTCTTTTTAAAATATCTTTTATGGCACTAACTATTTTTTGTGTCAAATACTCTTTTGCTGCCACGTCAAAAAAAAGTAAGTCATCAAAATCAAGGCAAACATAGTTGCCAACTTCTCTGTCAATTTTTATAGCAATATCTTCACTTGAAACATTTATATCAGTTCTTTTTACTCCGTGTTTTAGATATGTCACTTTCTTGCTAAAACCTTTGCTGTTTCTTACAGTATTAGCAACTTCCAAAATGAGTTCTGATTTTATAATATTTTTCATATAAATATTATTTCACAAAAAATGTAAAAATTTCTTGCATTTTGATTTGTTATGTGATAAAATGAGCAAGTAAATAAGAAAGGAGATGAAAATCGTGCCAATAATTAAATCAGCAATTAAAAGAGTTAGTGTTAACGAAAGACAAAAAAATGAAAATAGAGCTCCAAAATCAGAGCTTGCAAACGCATTGAAAAAATTTAGAGCACTTCTTGCTGCAGGAAAAGTTGAAGAAGCAGAAAAACTTTTGCCAGATATGTATTCTCTTGTTGATGTATCCGCAAGAAAAGGCATCATCACAAAAGAAAATGCAAGCAGAAAGAAAGCAAGACTTGCTAATGCACTTGAAAAAGCAAAAAAAGCAGAATAATATAAAACGACCAAATGGTCGTTTTTTTGTTTGTTCTACTCTTTTATTTTTATGTT
>JAFYCH010000069.1 GCA_017539765.1 Clostridia bacterium | reverse complement strand
CAGGAATATTTTTCTTGAAAACATCAAGAAGGTGACACATGTTTCTTGAAGCTTTATCAAGATGAATATTTCCACCACCAATTGTTATAAGTTTTATATCAAATTTAGGCTCATTTAAAGCAAAAACAAGGGCTGCTGAGTCATCAACACCAGGGTCTGTATCAATAATAATTTTCATTTTTTTCATATAATTCTCCAATATACTTTTTTATTATATACATTTTTGCGTGGTTTTGCAAAAGTTTTTGCTTAAAAGTTTTGATTTTTGAGTGTATTGTGATATTATATTTTTATGGAAAATAAAAAGATAAATTTATTGAAAATGATTGTAAGTTGCGTGTTTGCATTTGCAATCCTAGGTGCTTATGCCTATCATATTTGGAAAGGAGAGCCATTTGACAGGCCATATCTATATTATGGTGCGGTTGGCTTATGCATCCTCTTTTCATTGTTGTTTGTCAAATCAAATATGAAAAAGATTTTGATTACGCTAGCTTTGATGTTGACTGTTGTTGCTGATTACTTTTTGGTGTTTAATGCAACTGATGCAAACAAGGCAATTGGTTTATATGTTTTTTGTGGTGTTCAATTTGTTTATCTCATTTACAGTCTTGTTATCACAAAAAACAATTTTGCAAGAGCATTAAATTTTGGAAGTAGAGCTGGATTAAGTGTTGCTGCAATATTGATTTTGCCACGATATTTGACATTGACAACAATGCAGATTGTTGCTGTGATTTATATTATAAATGCTCTGATAACACTTATTACTTTGGCTGTTCATATGAAAACAGAATGGCTAACATTTATTGGCTTTTTGTTGTTTATGATTTGTGATGTTGCTATTGGATCGACAAATGGCGGAGCAGAAATTATTGGTATTTCTGGTGGTTTAATTGATTTTCTTAACACATATGATATTGCATTCTTTTGTTATATACCTGGACTGTTTTTGATTTCACTATCGTCAGTTTGGGCGAAAAATACAAATAAGAATGACTAGATTTGGAGTTTATTATGGATTTTGTTGGTATTGAAAAAAAATGGAACGATAAGTGGGAAAAGGATAATTTATATAAATTTGATGACAAGAAGTTAGACAAAAAATTCTATTTGCTTGAAATGTTTTCTTATCCAAGTGCTGCAAGTTTGCACCTTGGTCATTGGTGGAATTTTGGTTTGTCTGACAGTTTTGGCAGATTTAAAAGATTGCAAGGCTATAATGTCTTCCAACCTATGGGTTTTGACGCTTTTGGTCTTCCTGCAGAAAATTATGCTCTTAAAACAGGCATTCATCCAGAAGATAGCACAAGAAAAAATATTTCTTTAATGGAAAAACAACTTAGGGAACTTGGTGCAACATTCAACTGGGAATATGAACTTGTCACATGCAATCAAGATTATTACAAATGGACTCAATGGATTTTTGTCCAATTGTTTAAGAAGGGGCTTGCTTATCAAAAGGAAGCTCTTGTGAATTTCTGTCCTACTTGCAACACGATTATTGCAAATGAGCAAGTTGTCAATGGTCATTGTGAAAGATGTGACAGTGAAGTTCAGCACAAAAACATGAGACAATGGTTTTTCAAAAT
>JAFYCH010000068.1 GCA_017539765.1 Clostridia bacterium | reverse complement strand
GGAATTGTTGCTGGTGGTGGCGTTGCCCTTCTGCAGACAAAACCAGCCCTTGAAAAACATATTGCAAAACTTTCTGGCGACGAAAAAACTGGCGCAGAAATTGTGCTAAAATCTCTTGAAGCTCCAATAAGACAAATTGCAGAAAACAGCGGAGCTGATGCTGGAGTTATTATCTATAACATACTAAACAAAAACGAAAAAAACTTTGGCTATGATGCATTAAACGAAAAATATGTTGATATGTTTAAGTGTGGCATTGTTGACCCAACAAAAGTAACAAGGTCAGCAATTCAAAACGCAGCAAGCGTTGCTGGCACACTCCTTACCACAGAAAGTTTGATTGCAGAAATAAAAGAAAAAGTAGATAACTCTACTCCACAAAACCCAGATATGTATTAAACTTAACAACCACAAAAAAAGATGCAAATTTTGCATCTTTTTTATTTTATTGCAATTAAGCAGCAACTCCTTTAACCATTGGGTAGCTACCTTCTTCGAATGTCCAAAAATCTGTTGAATAGTTATTGTCTGTAAATGCTCTATAACCATCACTACCCTTTGCTTGTTCTTCTGAAATTGGGCAATCTGGTTTACCTTTTTTTTGATAATTCCAATTTGCACCAGAATTCATACTAAAGTCACCATCGCTTCTAATAATACTATCATCTCTTGTCACATAAAGACAATTGTTAAATGCGTCCATATCTACTGCTGATGATGGATTCCAGACTGCGTGAATACCACGAATATTTGATTGTGATTCATAATATTTTTTTCCTGCGCCTTGGAATTTGCAAGATGTAAATACCTTTTCGCAATAGCAAAGATGTTCTTTGCAAACATCAATTTGATAAACTACACCACAAACAACTGCTTTGTCATTGTCACCGTACAAGATTGAATTGTCTGTCATAGAATTTTTGATGTATGATCTATTTTCTGCTGTACCTTGTTTGATATTGTAAGCAAGTCCGCCAATATAAATTCCTGTAACTCTTGCAGATGAATAGCAATATTCAATTGCTCCTATGCTGATTCCTACAAGACCACCAGCATTTGAACCTGTAATTGGTTCGTAACTTGAACAATATGTCATTTTTGCTTCTGCATTTTGAGCAAGAATACCAGCGATTCCACCATAATAAGCATTTGCTGCTTCAACTTCACCAGTGATTTCGCCATGATTAGAACATTTTGTGATTGTACCACTTGTCCAACCAACAATGCCACCAACATATGCTTCTGTTTTGTTCTTTGCTGTGATTAATCCAGTGTTCTTAGAATTTTGAATTGCACCTGTTGAATATCCCGCGATTCCACCAATATATACAAGTGTAGGAGATTTTTCGTATGTTACAGCAACATCTGATGTGCTGTTTGAAATGTAACCTCTATTTTCTCCAACAAGTCCAGCAATATACATTGCAGTTGCTGTTGCTTTGTCTGTTGTAATTATTCCTGTTGCACTGCAGTTATCTAAACTTCCGCCATTGTTATATGCAGCAATTGCACCAATATGGTCGGCTGTCAAAATACTGTTTATTTTTACATCAACTTTTATATTTCTAAGTTTTGCACCAGCACCCAATTTTGTAAAGAGTCCTGTGTATCCGTCAACAACACCTTCTGGGGTTGTTATTTCAAGATAAATTGTGTATCCGTTTCCATCAAGACAACCATTGAATTCAAATGGAATAAATCCATCAGTTGATTTCAAACGAATATCCGCTTCCAAACTGAATGGCATTTGAGCATTAAATTTTGATGGGTCAGTTGGATTAAGTTTTGTCATAAAGTCATTTGCATCTCTAATTGCTTCTGGATTTACAAAATCGTAAACTCTAGGAGAAACAAAGTTAACTACAAATGCAAGTTCTGGAAGAGATGCATCTTCATTTATCATCCATGCACCTTCATCAAATTGCCAGAATTTGTTTATACTGCCATGATCTGTATCAACATATGAAAAGTATGTTGTTTGTTTTTTAAGTTCTGAAACAGTTTTGTTGTGTACATGAACAACTTCTGTAGCAACTGGATTAACATCTGAGGCAATACCTTCCAAGTTTGAATTAATATCTTTGCTATAGTAGTTTCCATATACAATATTATAATTTACACCATCATCTGCATTATTGTTTTTTCCGATAATTGCACCTGTAGTTGTAGATGTATTTGCTGAGTATTTCATTACAGAATATGTATCTGCAAGATATGCTCTTGATTTTTTATCCTCAAAGTCTTTATAGGTATTAAGACCAGCAATTCCACCAACAAATGCAGAAGCATTTGAATTTAAAATATAATCATCTGAAAGTGAGCCTGCATAGCAGTTTTCAATTGCTGCGGCAATATTCTTTCCTACAATTCCACCAACTGCTGCTTCTGCAGAAACTGATGTTTTTGTACCACATCTTCCAATATAAACATTGCCATCGCTGAGTGACATAAGTTCTGATGTTCCAGCAATTCCACCAGCACAACTATTTGTACCAGTAGCTCTTAAAGTGTAATCTGTAACTCTGTTTGTAACTGTTGTTTTTAAAATAGTTCCATGATTTTTACCAACAACTCCACCAATATTTGCACCTGTTGCTGCATTAACTATATTTACATTTGCAATTGCACCACTTTCAATTTTTCCGTAGTTAACACCCGCAACTGCACCAGCATTTGCAACGTTTGCTGAAATTTTTGTATTGATCATGTTTGCTCCAACAACGCTTCCATCCTTGCCAATCATTGCAAACAAACCTGCATTTTCGCCTGTTGCTGAAGTGATTGTAAGATTACTGATTGTGTGACCATTGAAGTCAAATGTACCAGTAAAACCAGCATCATCGCCTTCTGCAAGTGGTTTCCAATTTCCATCTGCAAATTTTGAGAGATCTGCAACAAGTTTGTAGTTTGCAGAAAGTGGATAAATATAAGTAAGACCTTCGTTTTCATCAACTCTTGTCTCACCGATTGCAGCAAGATCTTCTTCGTTTTTGATAAAGAATGGTGTTGCTGAATTACCATCACCAACAGTTACTTGTACTGTAACTGGGCTGAAACCATCAAGATCACTTGTGAAAATAATTGTTGTTGTTCCACCATTTTTTGCTTTGAAAACAAAGTTTTCTTCATCTGTCCATTCAACAATTGAAGTGTTAGTAATTTCAGCTTTTGGTGCATGACCAGACTTCAAATTCTTTTTCACTAATTCTATTTTTTTTGTTTCTCCTCTATTTACTTCAAACACAGTTTGATTTACGTAGAGAATTTCTTCACGTGTCATAAATCTAAATACTGTAAAGCCAATACCAAGAGCTACGACACAGATTATAACAAATACCCAAAATCTTTTCATAATATCTCCTTTTGTCTCTTACATTATACTTTATTAAAAAGCAAATGTCAATACTCGTTTTAAAAAAGTTTCATAAATTATTAATAAAAATATATTTATATATATTATATCCTTATTATAGAACATTTTTTCACAAAAATAGCACATATTTTTTTGAAACCAAAAATAGATTTTCCAATAATTTTTTAAATTAATTTCACAATTTTATTATAAGCAATAAAAAAAATAAAAAATGTTGAATTTATACTTGACAATTAACTTTTGGTTTGTTATTATTTATGTGCATTTAAAAATGCAAAATATCATATTCCTCGGTAGCTCAATGGTGGAGCACTCGGCTGTTAACTGGGCAACGCGTCAATAAAAGTTGCCTGTGGCAAGTTTTTAGCCAAAGCCAGCGAAAAACTATGTTTGAGCTCGGAAAGGTTGGCACAACCTATCGGTTTTAAAAAACCAACAATCGTGCAAAAATATTTATATTCCTCGGTAGCTCAATGG
>JAFYCH010000011.1 GCA_017539765.1 Clostridia bacterium | reverse complement strand
CTTTAAATATTGCTCTAATTACACTTCCACCCTTGGTTGTGTGGGCTTTCATTTGTTCAAATTCTTCTGGAGTCAATTTTCCTGGCTTAAGAAGAATTGTGTCTGAAACAATAATTTTTCCTACATCATGCAATGGTGCGGAAGATTCTATTTTTTCAATTTCAGAAAGTGTAAGAATGTCTTTATACTTTTCTTTTTGTGATAGCCTATCAGCTAGCATACAAATATATTTTTTTGTACGCACTACGTGTTCACCAGTTCCAATGTCTCTGCTTTCAATAAGTGTAGTAAGAGAATCAATAACATGACGTTGCACTTTGTCCATTTGTTGCATTTCTCTTTTGATTTGTTGATTAAGTTCTGCTTGTCTTCTAAGCATTGCACTATTTCTCTGTAAAATTCCTGACACCAATATTATTATAGCCAATACACCAAGCCATCTTGGAATTACGTAGTGAACAAACAAATCTAACATTCTTTTGGAAGTAGCAAAAGCAACTCTGTTTGAAATATCTGCAAATTCTTCTTCCGCCATTAAGCCTTTAAGGAAATTTCTGTCCACTGTGCCCAAAAAGAATGAGCCATAAACACCAATAACGACCAAAATAAGCGTGGCAATAATGATGCCTATAAGCATGTTTTTTTGTCTTCTGTACTGTGCTGCAATAAGTGGTGGAATTGCAAGTAAAATTATTGCGTGCATCGAAAGTGCAACACAAGCAACGCTTATCCCAATGTATGCACTGAATATAATCAAATATTTAAAATGCTTGTGCCTTATAATCTTATTTTCTTTTTTTAGTATTTTGTCGTGAATAAGAAATAATGTGATTGGAATAAACAAGAATACTATTGTAATAATAATGCTAATACGCATAACCATCAAAGGAACCTTAAAAATACCAATTTCATTTAAAATTCCACAAATAACAATGGTAAAACAAAGAATAGCCAAACATTTTAAATTTAAAATGTTTGCATTTTCTTCTGCGTCTATATACAATTCTTTTACTCCGCTTTTATAGTGCCTTTTAAACATTTTTAGAATCTCCCCCTATTCTTAAATGATTGTTTTACTTAAATCAAAATAAAAAACTCTCTTGTGAAAGCACAAGAGAATCTTTAATGGTGCACCCATAGGGACTCGAACCCCAAGCCTTTGCGTCCGTAGCGCAACGCTCTATCCAATTGAGCTATGAGTGCATATTAAGTTTTTTTTAAACATTTTTAAGGGATAACATTCAAACCCACATCCTTTGGTTCCGTAGACCAACACTCTATCCAATTGAGCTAAGGGTGCAAACGATTTCACTTTTCTGTTTTGACCAAATTGCTGCTTTGTGTATTCACAATAAAAACTGACTATGCGTCTAACTGTTGAGTACATACTATTGCAGTAGCAACTTTATTTTATCATAAATACAATTTTTGTCAAGTATTTATTTATCTTTTATTGGATAATAAAAATGTAAAAAAATATGATGTGACCCATGTCAAAAAAAACAAAATAACTTAAAAGTATATCTAAAAAAACACCTTGGACAATACTTTTGACAATAAAAAAACTAACATAAAACTAAAGTAAAAAATTATAAAAAAAACTCCAAATTACTGGAGTTTTATTGCTACTATTTTTCGCTGTAAACACTTGAAATTGCAACTGCAACTGCATTTGGCCCAATATGACAACTTACACTGAGTGAAAGTGGGTCAATCCAATTTATCTTTATGTTTGGAATTTCTTGTTCTATTTCTTGTTTAAACTCAAGCGCCAAGTTTTTGTCATAAGTGTATGCAACAGAAATATTTATTTGTCCTTTCTCTAAAAATTCCAAAAACCTTGCTTGCAAGTCTTTTTTTATTGCACCAATCATTACCTCTTTTGCCTTTTTGACTGTAAGTGCTTTTGCATAACTGTCTAGTTTTCCACCCTGAATTTGCAAAACTGGTTTAATTTTAAGAAGTGTGCCTATCATTGCAGCGGCCTTGGTTATTCTTCCACCCTTTTTAAGATACTTTAAATCAGGAACCATAATGTAAATACTATTTTCTGTTTTGGTTTCTGTCAGGTAGTCATAAATTTCTTGCACAGTTTTTCCCGCAGCAGCCATTTTTTGTGCATCATATACACTTTGTTTTTGTGTGACTGAAATTCTTTGATTGTCAACAACAAACACCTTGCCTGCAAACTCATCTTCTTTAGAAAGCATAATTGCTGTTTCTACACTTGAAGAAAGAGAGCTGCTCATTGGAATGTGAATGACATAATCATATTTTTCCAATACTTCTTTCCAAAGACTTGTTACAGAATATATGCTTGTTGACTTGTAGATATATTTGCACCAGCAATTTGTTTTTCAAAAAATTCATCTTGTGTCAAATTTATATTTTCAAAATATTCTTCTCCGTCAATCAAAAATGGCATAGGTAAAACAAATATGTTTGTATCTTCAACTTCTGTTGGCAATATTCCAGCATTACTATCTGTTGTTATCGCTATTTTCATAATTTCTCCTAAGTATGCGAATATTTTATATGTTTTTTGATTTCTTGTCAATATAATAAAATAACATTATTAAAAGATTTTTTTCCATATTTTTACACTAAAAAAATTGGTTTTGAAATAATATTTGTTATTAAAAATTTAAAAAATAATCAAAAAAATGTAATTTTTTGCCATTTTTTTGCGTTTTTTAGCCGTTTTTTTAATAATTTTTACAAATTTTCTTTTTTGAGTACATCAACAAGATGTGAACTTGCGCCAAAAAGTTCTTTGTTTTTTGATACCGCAAGTTGATATTTTTTGTATGTTTCAAATGTTTCGGTGTCCATATTGTTAAGTTCGGTTCTGATATAATCGCTTGCACCATCTGGAGCAAACATAAATAGTCTTTTAAGTTTTGCTTTTTGTTTGTAACCATTTATGTCGCTTAATCTATCAAAAGAAAAAATATCATCTTTTTTGCTGATTATCTTAAAATTTTTATCAAGTCTTTTTTCCTGTAGACTTTGTTTTATGTTTCCGTCCAAAAAACCATGGCACAAAACTGCATAGTCGTTCATGTAATAAGCAACCATAATTATACCATTTGGCTTTGTTATTCTTTTTGCCTCCAAAAGTGCTTGAATTTTTTCTTGCTTTAACAAAAGATGATACATAGGTCCAAACAACAAAGTTAAATCAAAAGTATTTGGCGGAAGCATTGATAGATTTGTTGCATCTCCTAAAAATGTTTTTGCATTGCTATGTTTTGCTCTAAGTTTTTGTAAGTTTTGTTTTGTGAACTCAACTGCAGTGATATCATAACCTTCGTTTGAAAGTGGCACAGCATAGGCCCCCGTACCTGCGCCAATATCTGCAATCTTTGGATTTTGTATATCATTCAACAATTGGTGAATATAAAAATTTGTGACAAAAAACTCCACTTCGCCATGGCGACGCTTTAACCTTTTATCTTCATCAAACTTTTCATAAAATCTTTCTAGTGTGTTCATAATGTTATTATATTACACTTCTGCTTTTTTTCAAAGCAAAGAATTACAATTTAATTAAGCATAAAAAAATGAACTTATAAAAGTCCATTTTTTGTTTCGCATTATAACCAATAGCTATTACTTAAGTTCTACAGTTGCACCAACTGCTTTAAGTTTTTCTGCAAGTTCTTTAGCTTCTGCAACAGCAACGTTTTCTTTAATAACTGATGGAACGTTGTCGCAAAGAGCTTTTGCTTCACCAAGTCCAAGACCTGTGATTTCTCTAACTGCTTTGATTGTTGGAATTTTTTGAGCAGCGTCTACTGCTGTCATGTGGATTGTTACTGTTGTTGGTTCTTCAGCTGCTGCTGGAGCTGCACCTGCTGCTGGAGCTGCTGATACTGCTGCTGCACTTACACCAAATTCTTCTTCAATCATTTTAACTAAATCGTTAAGTTCTACTACTGAAAGTTCTTTAACTTCTTCTACAAATTTCTTTAAATCTGCCATTTTAAAATTCTCCTTTTTTTCTTTGATTATATAACTTCTGTTATAAAATCGTGTTTTTTGTTGTTTTTTTTGCACTTTTTTGTGCGATTTTTTTGTTTTTTTGCTAAATTTAATTTAACAAATTTTTATGCCTTTTTCTCTGCAACTGCTTTAAGACCAATAGCAAGTTTTTGAACTGGTGCTTTGAGCAAGAAAGCAAGTTGTGCATAAAGAGCCTCTCTTGATGGAATGTTTGCAAGTTTTGTAACATATTTGTCATCAACAACTTTTCCGTCTAAAAGACCAAATTTGATTTCGAGTTTTTCATTATCTTTCTTTGCATCGCTTACAAGTTTTGCAACTGTAACTTCGTCGTTATAGTCAATTGCAACACTTGTTGTGCCATGAAGATATTGTTCTGCGCCATCAATACCCATTTCATTAAGTGCTCTGAGCAAAAGTGTGTTTTTGTAAACTTTATATTCGTTTTTGCTTTCACGAATATCTTTTCTGAGCTTTGTTTCGTTTTCAACATTTGTGCCAAGGAAACTTACAAATACAACTGATTTTGCTTTTGAAAATTTTTCTTTAATTTCTTCAACAAGTTTTTGTTTGTTTTCTAAATTTGCGCTCACTGCTTTTCCTCCTTTTTTATGATTATAAATGCGATAATCAAAAAAGTCTCCTGTGCCCAGCGCAAGAAACTTTGAAAAATTTATATCAAGTTTTTTGTCCCTACACAAGCAACGACTGTGCGTTTTACGATTGCTCACTTGTGGTCTATGGCACGAGATTTATTTAATTACAGCACAATTATATCACATTAAAAATATTTGTCAACTATATTTTTATTTTTTTTATGTTTAATTATTTTATTATATATTATGTACAATATATATACCCAATAGTTTACAAAATAAATATAAAATTGACATATATTTTGTGGGGTGTTATAATTTAGGTATGAAAAGAAAACCAAGAGTACTTATTACATACCTAGAAGCAGGTATGGGACATATTGTAAGTGCAAAAGCAATAAGCGAAGCATTGAAAAAAAATTATGGGAACGAACTTGAAATCTTTGATGTCTATCTTGCAAAAGAAAGTCCAGTTCTGAAACAATATCAAGAAACACTTGTAAAAGAAGTTAAAAGGTCAAACAAAAATCCTGGTTATGGTAACTTCCAATTTTTGTGTATGAATATATTTGGAAAAGAAAGTAGTTTGAAATTTACACACAACACTGTCTTTTCTAAAGCAAAAAACGAAATGTTTAAAGTGTTTGCAAAATATCGACCAGATGTTATGATAAGCACACACTATTCTCCACACTATTGTTCAATTGAACTTAGAAACAGAAACCTTAACAAAATGATTGTTGCAACCTATGACCCAGACCCAAATGTTCACGGCTGGTGGGACAATCGAAGTGATTTGTTTTTTGTAAACAACGAGCACGCAAAAAAACAAGCCATAAAAAACAGCAAATTTCTTCCATCAAGTGTCCGCCAAGTTGGCTTTACTGCAAGAGAGCAAATTTTGGAATGCACACTTTCAAAAGAACAATGCAGAGAAAAGTATGGCTTACCTAAAGATAACTTTACTGTAATTTTGGCAGATGGCGCTTATGCAACTTCTAAACTGAAAGAATATGCAAACGAATTTTGCAAAATTACAAAACCAATCACTTTGATACTTATCGCTGGAAAAAACGAAAAAATTAAGGAATATTTTGAAAAAAAACAAGCAAAACTTCCAAAAAATATCACAATGAAAGTTTATGGCTTTGTTGACAATATTCACGAACTGTATAAGGCAAGTGATTTATTTGTGACAAAAGCTGGTCCAAATGCAATTCAGGACTCAATTTTTGTAGGCACACCAATTATGGTAAACTTCTATGCAAACCCTGTTGAAAAATTTACTCAAAACTTGTTTGTAAAAGAATATAAATGTGGCGAAACAGTACTTGACAAAATTAAGGCAAGAAAGAAAATTGAAAGATGGATTTCAAAGCCACAAGCACTTGAAACATATAGAGAAAATTGCCATAAATTAGATAACAGAAAAACTGGCGCAACAGATATTGCCCACGAAGTATATCGTGCATTGAAATACTACAAACCAAACCTTTTTGAAGACGATGGTGAATAAGATGAAAATAGCAATGTTTAGCGACTCATTCTTCCCTATTATGGGCGGAAGAGAAATGGTAATTGATAACTGCGTAAGAATTTTGAACAATAAAAACTACTGCTTTGTTTGTGCACCAAAAATTAAAAGCAAAATAATAGGAAAAACTGACGCAGATTTACCTTACAAAGTATATAGATGTAACTCAATACGAGTAAGCAAATCCGAATATTTAAGCACACCAAATCACAAATTTAAAAAGCAAGTTGAAAACGAAAAACCAGACATAATTCATTGTCAAACAAAATATGGCTTGCTTAATTATGCTTTTAAATTAAGAAAAAAATTCCATATTCCTGTTGTGACAACCGTGCATACAAACTACCCTGATGTTTACAGAAACACACTTCCAAAACTTATTGCGAAAATTGCACTAAGGTTTATAAAATCTCAACTAAATAAATGCGACCATATCTTTACCGTTTCAAACAAAATGAAAGGTAGGCTTGAACAAATGGGAGTAAAAAAACCTATTCAGGTTGTAAGAAACGGAATACATAAACCAGCAGAAATAAGACCAAAAGAAGAAGCAATAAGTTTTGTAAACGAAAAATTTGGTATTGATAAAGACACTTTTGTTATCTGCTATGTTGTAAGAATTGTCGACGTAAAAAACATACCTTTCCAACTTGAAACAATAAAAAATCTGGCTTCAAAAACAAAAAAGAAATTTTTATTTCTTCTTGTCGGCGATGGCCCTGACAGAAAAAAATATGAAGAATATTGCAAAGATAACAATTTGGAAAACTATGTAAAGTTCATAGGTGCAATTTCTGACAGAGATGTTCTTAATTCAATTTATCAAAGAGCAAACCTTAATTACTTTGCTTCTGTTGCAGACAGTGATGGATTGACAATTCCTGAATCAGCACTTTTTGAAACACCAAGTTTGGTGATTGCAAACACAGCAGGCGCAGAAAGAATAAACAATTTGCACAATGGTTTTATTGAAGAACACAACACAAAAAAAGTAGAAAACTTGCTGCTTGGTATTTTGGAAAACAAATATAATTTAACTGAAATTGGTGAAAATGCAAAAAAAGAAATACCTGCAGACTGGAGCGATATTGTTGGAATATTTGAAGAAAAATATAAAGAAATTATAGAAAAATACAAAAAAAATTGACATTTTTGTCAATTTTTTCTTTTTTTATTTAATTTTTAGCATCAATAAACAAATTGAGTTGATTTTATAACACATCGACTTTTACATTAAGTTTTGCAACAACACCCTGAAAGAGTCTTATGTCAACAACATATTTGCCAGCAAACTTTATTGGACTGTCGAGCACAATTTGTTTTTTTGATACTTCGTAGCCAAGTTTTTTGAGTTCATCAGCAATTTCTGCACTTGTTATGCTTCCAAAAATTTTGCCGTTGTCCCCTGCTTTGACAGCAAACCTAACTTCTACACTTTTAAGTTTTTGTGCAGTGTCTTTTGCTTTTTGTAAGTCTTGCTCGTAGTGATATTCTTTTGCTTTATCTGCCATCTGTTTTTGATTGATTGCAGAATTATCAGCAACCTTTGCTTTTTTTTGTTTAAGCAAAAAGTTTTGTGCATAGCCATCACTAACTTCAACAAGGTCTCCTTTTTTGCCTGTTCCTTTTACGTCTGCAAGTAATATTACTTTCATAAACTCTCCTTTTTATATAAAACTTATATAAACTTTTGACTTATTTTTCTGTATATACAATTTTTTGTGCGCTTGTACAAGCAATCAAATCTTTTTCTGTTTGCTTGAAATATTCCATAAATTTGTTTGGAGTTTTAATCTCAATCTTTTCCATTTCTGTTTTCATTGAAAGATTATTTTCTGTCTTGTATCTTCTTGCGTCTCCAACAACGTCACTTACAAGTTTTCCAAACTCAAGAAGTTCTGCATCAGTATTTTCAACTTTTGGCCAAGAAAGCAAGTGAATAGATTTTTCTCCTACAATATCCTTGAAGCCCTTAAGGTAAATATACTCTGTAAGGTGTGGAATATAGATTGAATACATCTTTAAAAGTGTGAGAAGTGTATAGAAAATTGCATGTTGAGCAGACTTTCTGTTTTGCTCTCCGTGAACTTCTGGTTTGTATAATCTATCTTTTACAATTTCAATATAGTCATCACAAAGGTCTGCCCAGAAAAACTCATCAATAACTTTTCTTGCAAGTCCAATTTCGTAATTATCTAAATAACCCTGTGCTTCTTTTACGGTCTTGTTAACTTTTTCAACAATCCATTTGTCTATTGGAAGTAGTTCAACTTTTTCGTTTGGATTAAAGTCAAAAAGATGAGAAAGCACAAACTTGCTTGAATTCCACAATTTGTTTATGAAACGTTTTGAGGTTTCCATAACATTTTGTTCGTCAAAGAAAGTGTCAAGTCCAAGTTTAACATTTGCAGTGCCATATCTTATATAATCTGCTGTACATTTATCAATAAGTTCTTTTGGTGAAAGTGTTGCATTGCTTTTTGACTTGCTTATCTTTTCACCTGGTTTTGCAAGAACTATTCCTGAAAGCATAATTTCTTTCCAAGGAATATCCTTTTTGTAATACATACTTCTGACTATTGTATAAAATGCCCAAGTTCTGATGATTTCGTGAGCCTGTGTTCTTACACCCATTGGTATAAACTCGTCTGAGTCAAGGCCATACTCTTTTGCTTTTTCTTGGTTAAGAAGTGGTGAAATTGAAGAAGTTGCCCATGTATCTAAAACAGCACTTTCTGGCACAAATTCTTTTGAACCACATTCACAAACACCATTATATTCTTTTTCAAGTGGATTAACTGGTAAATCTTCTTCTTTTGCAAAATGTGGCTTGCCACATTTTTTGCAATACCAAACTGGGAATGGAACACCAAAATAACGTTGACGAGAAATACACCAATCCCATTTTAAGTTTTCTACCCAAAGATTGTATCTTGTTTGCATACTTGCTGGGTTCCACTTAATTTTGTTACCCATAGCAAGCAATTCGTCTTTATGGTTTAAAACATCAATATACCATTGTTTTGATGGCAGAATTTCAACAGAAGTTCCGCATCTTTCGTGCACAGCAACCATGTGAGTAATTTTGTCACTTTTAAGAAGCAAGTTGTTTTCTTTTAAAAGTCTTACAATTTCCATTCTTGCATCAAACACATTTTTGCCTGCGATGTATGGAACATCATCTGCAATTATGCCGTTTGGCAAAATAACTTTTTTGTATGGAAGATTGTATTTTTGATACCACTCTGCGTCAGTTGCGTCTCCAAATGTAGCGCACATAACAACACCTGTTCCCTTATCAATTGCAACACTTTCGTCTGCAATAATTGGAACTTCAAAGTTGTAAAGTGGAACTTTTGCCGTCTTGCCAATAAGATTTTTGTATCTTTCGTCTTCTGGGTTAACAAACACACAGACAACACCATAAAGTAATTCTGGTCTTGTGGTTGCAATTTCAAGCACTTTGCCATCTACGATAAATGGAATATAGTTGAAATATGTATCAATTTCTTTTGTTTCAAGTTCTGCTTGAGCAATTGATGTTTGACATTCTGTGCACCACAAAACTGGTGACTCTTTTATGTATGCATGGCCATTTTTTGCAAGGTCTATAAATGCTTTTTGTGAAACCTTTTGAGAAGTCTTGCTTACTGTTGAATAGCACAAATCCCAATCACAAGAAAAGCCGAGTGACTTCCAAAGGTCCTTAAACTCTTGCTCATACTTTTGTGTTGTTTCAATACATTTTTCACAAAATACACTTCTTGGAACATTAAATGCTTTTATGTTATTTTCTCTTTCAACAAGTCTTTCACTTGGAAGTCCATTGTCATCAAAACCAAATGGATAATAAACATTAAAGCCCTGCATTCTTTTATATCTTGCCATAATCTCGGCTTGTGTATAACTGAATATGTGACCAATATGCAATTTACCGTTTACTGTTGGTGGTGGTGTGTCAATTGAGAATATCTTTTTTGATGGGTCTTTTTTAAATTTATATACCCCATTGTCTTCCCAATATTTTTGCATTTCTTTTTCTACTAAACTGCCATTATAATGTTTTTCAAATTCTTGCATTTACAATATCTCCTAATGCAAAACAATGTTATCACACAAAATGTCAAAAGTCAAATATACTAAACATATTTATATTATTTAATATATAACAATAAATTGCTGTATATTTTTTTTGAATTAAGAAAACATATTTATGGAGATTTTTTTATGGATTTAAGATGCCAAAAAACAGATTGCAAGCACAACAACTGTTATGCTTGCAAAGCAAAAGAAGTGCATATTGCAAAAAATACAGATTGTAAAACTTTCGATAAAGATTTTGAAAAGACAACAGGCATTTTGCAGGACGTAAGCCGAGATATGTTTGAAGTAGCACCAGAAATTGGAAACTTTTCTCACAGCGACAAACTTTGTGTTGACTGCAAAGCAAAATGTCTGTTTAACAAAATGGGAAAATGTAACGCAAATGGAATTACAGTTTTGCAAAATAATGAAAAAGGCTTTTGTGGAACTTTTATTGAAGAATAATTTAAGCCCAACCATTTTGGTTGAGCTTTTTATTTTTAAAAATATGACTAAAAAAATTGTCAAAAAAAGTCTTAAATAAATGTTTAAAAAATATTTGTGTTATATTTTGAAATGTTATATAATATAAATATACAAAAAAGGAGAGTGTGAATATGGCAAAAGCATCATCAAAAGATTATTTTGGTCTTAGCTGGATTGTAAGTCTTATTTTGGCAATCATTCCAGTGACAGCATGGATTTGCGGTATGGTTACAAGATTCCAAGAAGGTAAGATTGTTGCTGGTATTATCCGTATTTTTGGCGGATGGCTCATCTGGATTCTTGACTTGATTTTCATGCTTACACATCACAGCATTTGCAGATTGCTTAATTTGTAATAAGCAAATCAAAACACTTAATATAAGTGAACAAAAAAACGCTATCAAGCGTTTTTTTTATATCATTGCTGGCATAAATAGATTGAATAACAATCCTATCACTGCTCCAATCAAAAACAGTCCCAAAGTGATAAGTAAATTTTGTTTGATGCTTTTGTTGTTTTTGTAAAGTATCAAAAGTCCAACCCCTGCCCCAGCACAAAGTCCGCCAAGACAAGAAGAGAAGGTTATTATTCCACTTGTATAAAGTTCGACAAGAACAACACTGCCTGCACAATTTGGAATAAGACCAATAAGTGCACACACAATTGGTTGATACCAAGAATTTGTACCTACTATTGTTTTGAGCACATCTTCACCACCAGCCAAATTTAAGATGATTGAAATCACTAAATTAGCAATAAGAATATACACAAATATTTCAAGTGTATGCCATACACCCTGAAGCACTATGTGCCAGAAAATTTTCTTTTTGTTATTCTCTGTTTCTTTTTCAAGCTCGTGATGATGATGTAATTTATCATGTTTGCAAGTATCACAATCTTTAGATTCTTCTTCGCATTCACTGCAAGTTGCTGCTGCACAGTTTTCAATATTTTTTGTCTGCTCTTCTGTGTGAGAATGTGTGTGTTCGTGTTCAAAATGTGAAGAATGTTCTAATGTATTTTTCTTTAAATTTTGCTTTTTGAAAATCAAATCAAGTGCATAGCCTATGATAATTGCAAGCAACAATTTACAAGCCACCAAAACGAGTATTGATTTTATGTTGCTCACTGCATTTGCTGTGTCGGATAATAGTACAATAATTGCTTCGTCACTGGTTGCAAGAAAAACAGAAAAAAATGTTCCGATTGTAAGCATCTTTCTTGAAAATAAATCTGCCATAACTGCAGAAAAACCACATTGTGGAATTGCACCAAGTCCGGCACCCCAAAGTGGTCCATATTTTTTTGAAGATGCAACTATTTTTTCAAACTTAATTTCGCTTTTGTGTTCCATAAATTCAATAAGAATATAGACAACCAGCAAAATTGGTAATGCTTTTAAAGAATCAATCAAAGCATCTAAAATTGTTTCCCACATAAATATATCTCCTAAAACGTGATTATTATATTGTCTTACTTTATGTTTTGTCAATAGAAAAAATATAAATATTTAAAACAGTTTCTTAAAATATGTTTTTTTTAGTTTTGATATTTCGTTTTTTTGTGATAATATATAGTGCTGGCATAGGAGAAAATATGAAACAAAACAGAATTACTATTAAGCAAATAAATGAGAAGGTAGATAAAAACTTAGATGCTTTTGTTAAAAAATGCGAGAATAAATATAAAAACCAAATTTATGAAGCAGTACAAAACATTATTAAAAACCAAAAAATTAAATTTGTTTTACTTGCAGGTCCAAGCAGTTCTGGAAAAACAACAACAAGCAAAATTTTATCTAGTGAAATAAATAAAAATGGTTTCAATGCTTTGCCAATGTCTCTTGATGATTTTTTTGTGGAAAGAAACGAGACACCTCTTTGGGAAGACGGAACATATAACTATGAAACAAGTGAATCTATTGATTGGAATTTATTTTCTAGATGTATGAAAGGACTTCTTGAAGGCAAAACAATAGATATGCCAACATACAATTTTGTGACAGGAAAAAAAGAGTTTGGAAAGATGACCAAACTTGAAGACAACACAATTGTTATCGTTGAAGGTTTGCATGCACTCAACCCTATTATTGATAGATTTATTCCAACAGAAAAATGCTACAAAATTTATCTTTCTGTAAACACAGAAGTATATTTTGAAAACAGTCAAAAGCTTAGACATTATCAAATAAGGCTTTTTAGAAGAATAATAAGAGATTTACACACCAGGTCAACAAGTGTTGAAGACACTTTAAAAATTTGGGAAAAAGTAAGAAAAGGTGAACTACTTTATATCAGCCCTTTTGTTGACACAGCAGAATACATGATTGATAGTTTTCACCCCTATGAACTTGGAATTTATAAAAGCATTTTGGAACACTTAAACTCTACTGAAAAAAGCCTTGATGACATTGTGAAAATGCTTCACGAAACAAAAAGTTTGCCACAAAACATTGTTCCAAAAGACAGTGTTTTGCAAGAATTTATACCAAAACAAAAATAATATATCAACAAAAAAACGCCATAAATAACAAAGGCGTTTTTTTATATTTATTTTTCCTTTTTTGTTACGACAATTCTTCTGTGTGGTTCAATACCTTCGCTGTGGGTTTCTACAGATGGATAGTTTTGAAGTTCTGTATGAATTATTCTTCTTTCAAAAGCGTTCATTGGCTCAAGTTTATATGTTCTGCCAGTGCTTTCAACTTTGCTTGCGACTCTTATGGCAAGATTTCTTAAAGTTTCTTCTCTTTTTGTTTTATAATCACCGCTGTCAACAACTACTCTTTTTGCGTTTGGATTTTTGTTGCCTTCAATAATGTTTGCAAGATATTGAATTGCAGTAAGACAATCTCCTCTGTATCCAATAACTTTGCCAGCATCTTCTGCTTCAATTAAAATATTGCTGCTGTCACGTCTTTCTTCCAAACTAACTTTTGACTCAATCTTCATTGCGTCCATCAAACCTTGAACAAACTCTACGCTTGTTTGATTGTTTTCACAATGTTTTTCCGCATATTTTCTTCTTTTTTCTTCTAACTCTTGTTGCAAAGTATTTTCTTCTTTAACTTCTTTTTCTTCTGCTCTTTCTTCTGCAACTGGTTCTTTTACTTCTTCTACTACTTCAACTTTTTCTTCCAAGTTGTGTCTTTCTGGTTTTGGTTCTGGTTTTTCTTCTACCTTTGGCTCTTTTTTAACTTCTTCTACTTTTTTCTCTTCGGCTTCTTTTTTTGCTTCTTCTTTGTTTTTGAAACTTGTGTTAAAATCTGTTTCATCTTCAATGTTAATCACAACTTTGGCTTTCTTAAAAAGTCCACATTCGCTGATGATTTTGATATCAACTTCTTCTTGTCTTTTGCCAAGAGTTTCTAAACCTTCTTTTATTGCTTTTTCAACTGACTTACCTGTAAATTCATAACTTCTCATATATTTTCTCCTTATCTTCTAACATATTTTGCTACTTGAACATTGTCGCTATTCTTTTTTTGTTCAATCTTATTTAATAATAAGTTCATAAGGAAAGTAAACAATGTTGAAAGCAAACTGTTTGTTATAATGTAAATTGCAAATGCACTTGTGTATGATATTGTAAAGAATACCATTACAAGAGATAAAACTATACCCATAATTGGTTTTGGTCTTGCACCCTTTATTTCATTTCCTTTGCTATCTTTTGTTTTTACACCAAGAGTTGAAAGGAATGAAGACAAGAATGTGATTATTCCGGCAAGTGCTACAAGAATCAAAAATCCATTCCATTGTCCATTATATTTTTGATTGATGCCTGCTGTAACTAAATCAAAGTCTGTTTTGAATTGTGTTTTTGCTAAATTTATAGTTGCATCTTTTTCTGTTTTGTATGTTTCATCTACTGTTCCATACAAGCAGTTGTATGTTATACCATTTAATTCTAGTGTTGATGGGTTAAGTGCACCATCTGCAGTGTCTCTTACTAAATATATATTACCATCTAAATCTGTGTATGGCTCAATATATTTTGTACCATCAGCATCTTTTAAAACTTTGCTATTTGTTGAAAGATAAATATATTTTACTTTTGTTGTGTCTTTTTCGTAATCAAATACTCTAAAGCTTGTGTTTGTGCTCTTAATAAAATCATTACTGTTTGGGAAAACACTTGACCAATTGTCTGGACGCCAAATGTTTTTAATGCTTAAAAAGCCTTCTCTAATTTCATCATATTTTTGAGCAACTCTTTCTTGAGCTTGTTCTTCGTTTCCAGTTTCTGCGTATGCTACTTTATATTCTTCTTGAAGTTGATAATATTCATAGTTGATTCTTGTACGGCTTATGTTTCCAAGTCCTGAAAACAAAGTGAAGAATACAACCATTGTAACAATCATGTATACAAGCATTGCAATACAACTGCCTTGCATACCTTTTTGTCCATTATATTTTCTGTAAATTTCTGCTTGTTTTTGTTGCATTACTTGTGGATTGTTTGCATATTTTTGTTTAATTTTTTCAAGTTCTGGTTGCATCAAAGCGTTGTTTGCTGTCATTTTTCTTGAAACACTTTTGTTCCAAAAATCAAGTGGAAGTAATAATACTTTAATACATAATGTAAGCAAGATGACTGCAACGCCAAAATTACCCACACCAGCAAACCACTTTATTATGTTTTCCCACAATCCAGTTGCTGGCCAGGAAAGTGGGACAAGTAAACTGTTTATAAAATCCATTTTATATCTCCTTTTGCGTTATCTGGCACATAATCTTTTCCACCCTTAGATTTTGGGTTGCAACGACATAGTCTTTTAAACGTCAAAAAAATCCCTTCAAATAATCCAAATCTTTTGATGGCAATAATGCCATATGTAGAACACGATGGTGTGTATTTACAAGATTTTGGAAATAATGGAGAGATTAAAATCTTATATAAATAAATAAGTAATATAGCCAAAAGTTTGAACGGGTAAAAGATTATGCTAACTAATTTCTTCATAGTTTTTTAATAAATTTGCTTTTTTTAAAAGAGAGTTTACCTGAACCTCTAAATCACAAAACAAACAATCTGCCGCACTTGGTCTTGCTACAAAAATAAGTGTGTGATTATCTGCAATTTTGTCCTTTAGTTTTGTGACAATTGCTTTTAATCTGCGTCTTATTTTGTTTCTTGTGACAGCCTTTCCAACTTTTTTGGAAATAGAAAAACCAACTTTGTAAGTTTTTGATTTTGTCTTTGTATAGACCAAAACCAAATCTTTTTCGTGCGATTGTTCTCCGTTTTTAAAAGTCCAATTAAACTGCTTTCTTTTTTT
>JAFYCH010000067.1 GCA_017539765.1 Clostridia bacterium | reverse complement strand
CTCAGCATCAATAAATGCAGCTGTTCCACCAAGTTTTTGGGCTTCTGCAACAACGTGAAGTGCAACTGTTGTTTTTCCTGAACTTTCTGGTCCATAAATTTCAATAATTCTTCCACGTGGCATACCACCAATTCCAAGTGCTGCATCAAGTGTAAGGCAACCTGTTGGAATTACTTCAATATTTTGAACTGCAACATCGTTCATTTTCATAATTGAGCCCTTGCCAAATTGTTTTTCAATAGATGCAATTGCAAGTTCTAGTGCTCTTTTTTTGTTATCTTCCATAAATTCTCCTATGTTTCATTGTTTATAAAAATTATAGCACAAGTGTTTGATAATGTCTATTATTTTAAGTAAAATGTTGGACTATTTTTGTTTTTGCTCTCTGTCTAACTGCCAAAACCAGTTAACGCATTATTTGTCAGAAAATGCACTTTTGTTTTTAACAAGATAGTTGATAAGTGAAATTATTGTAAGTGCTGTTGCCAAAATTAAGAATCCATAAGCAACCCACATAACAACAAGTAATAATGTTGCGTTAACTGCAAGTGTACAAAGTGCTGAATATAAAATCAAAAGTGGCAAAGCAATATCTTGGCTAAATGTCTTATATTTTCCAAGTTTGTCTGCTGCAATAACAACACCCTTTGCACTGGCAACTTGACGAAGCATATCAACTGCCAAATCTCTGCCGACAAATATAGCAAGTGCAATTGCTCCATAAGGCGAAACAATTGTACCATCACACGCAACCAAGATAAGTGCTGATGTGACAAGCATTTTGTCTGCAATTGGGTCAAGGAACTTACCTAAATTTGTGACCATATTATACTTTCTGGCGATGTGTCCGTCCAAAAAGTCAGTGATTGCACCAATGATAAATAGTCCAAGTGCAACAAACTTTCCAAATGGGATAAATGTTGCCAAATAGAAAAACATCATTATTGGTGTGATTATAAGTCTTGTTAAACTTAATCTGTTTGGTATATTCATAATAATTCTCCTTTGAGGTCTATGCCTTCAAGTCCCGTAATTTTTACTTTGTAAAATTCGCCTATCTTAACTTTTTTGCCATTTGCATTTGCAAACACCAAGCTATCAACTCCTGGGCTGTTATATTGGTTTCTTAGGGCAAGTGTGCCATCTTCATATACTTTTTCAAGCACACACTCAGTTGTGTGTCCAATAAAGCGATTTTGACTTTCAATCATAATTTTTTCTTGAAGTTGTTGTATCTGGTCAAGTCTTTCGTCCTTTGTGCTTTCTTTTACTTGATGTGGCATATTATATGCTGCCGTATATTCTTCCCTTGAATACTTAAAGAAGCCAACATATTGCATTTTCTGTCTTTCCAAAAAGTCTTTCAAAATTTCAAAGTCTTCTTTTGTTTCGCCTGGGAAACCAACAATAAATGTACTGCGCACTGCAACAAACACTGGCAAATTATGAATTTTTGCAAGCAGTTCGTTATAGGCACTCAATGTGTCTTTTCTGTTCATATTTTTGAGTATTGTGTCGCTTGCGTGTTGCATAGGAATATCTAGGTATTTGCACACTTTTTTGTTTGTGGCAATCTCTTTCAATAATCCGTCTGTAATCAAATTTGGATAGCAATAATGAAGTCTTATCCACTTAAGATTTTTAATTTTTGACAAGTCTTTTATAAGTTCTACAAGCATTGGCTTGCCGTATAAGTCTGCACCATAGTTTGTGACATCTTGGGCAACCAAAATAAGTTCTCTTACTCCACTTTTTACAAGTGCTTTTGCCTCTTTTATAAGTTTGTCTGCTGGTGTTGAAGTAAAACGGCCCCTTATTTGTGGAATTGTGCAATAAGAACAACAATTGTTGCAACCATCTGCAATTTTTAAGTATGCATAATAACTTGGTGTGGACAAACTTCTTGCAAGAACATTCATTTTTCCACAATCATTTTTTGTTGTGTCTAAGCCATAAAGACCTTTGACTATGTTTACAATTTGTTCGTTATTTTTAAGTCTTACAACTGCATCAACTTCCGGAAAGCCTTTTTTGACTTCGTCGTAATATCTCTGTGCGAGACAACCTGTGACAATCAATTTTTCACATTTATTCTTTTTTGCGCTCATTGCATCACAAATATAATCAACACTTTCTTCTTTTGCACTTCTTATAAAGGCACAAGTGTTTATGATGATTATTTCTGCTTCTGCTGAATTATCTGTGCTTTTTATGCCGTAATTTTCAAGCAGATACGCCATCTTTTCGCCATCTACTCTGTTTTTATCACAGCCAAGATTAAGCAGATAAAACTTTTTTGAAAGCAATTCTTCTTTTGTCATATTTTTTATCCTTATTTTTTTATTATTTACAAAACTGTCATTGATATTTATTCCGCTGGTTTGGTAGAAAGGCGGAAAAATTAATCATAATTATCAAAGTCAGTATCGCCAAAAATTTCAATATATTGTTGTTTTGTCATATATACTGCTCTGGCTTTTGCTGTACCATCACCTGGAGCAATATATTTCTTTTTTTCCAAATAGTCCATAATTCTGCCTGCCTTAACAAAACCAACTCTTTGAGTTCTTTGAATGTAACTAGCACTTGCTTTGCCAACTCTGATGAATTCACGCATAACGTTTCTTGCGTATTCTTGCATTTCTGCTTCTTCGTCAACGCCATCGTTGTTGTAACTTGCAAATGTGCCGTCAGGATTCACACTATCTGGCTCTTTTTCTTTGTTAAACTCTGTTGCAATGCCTTCATCAAAATCTGGTGCATTGTGGGTTATTACAAACTCTACAACATTTTTAACTTCCTCATCAGAAACATAGCAACCTTGAAGTCTTTTTGCACCTTCATTGCTGCCTGGTGCAACATAAAGCATATCACCTCTTCCAAGCAAGTTTTCTGCTCCACCATAGCCAAGAATTGTTCGGCTGTCGGTTTGAGTTGTAAGGAAGAATGCAATTCTTGCAGGGAAGTTGTTTTTTGCTGTACCACTCAAAACATCGACACTAGGTCTTTGTGTAGCAAGAACTAAGTGAATACCTGCTGCTCTGGCTTTTGCAGCAAGTTTGATAACTTTGTTTTCAATATCTTTACAATCACTTTGCATTATGTCTGCAAACTCGTCCATAATAATGATGATATATGGCATTTTTGGAAGATATCTGTCTTTTACATCTTGCAAATTGTTAAATTCATCAATATTTCTTACTCTGTATTGCTCAAGCATTGCATAACGCTTTTCCATTTCTTTAACAGCCCAGCCAAGCGCATTGTCTGCTTTTCTTGGTTCACTGATAATATCTGGAATAACCAAATGAGGAAGTCCTGCATAAACAGAAAACTCAACACGTTTGGGGTCGATTAAAATAAACTTTACATCTTCTGGGCTAGATTTGTACAAAATACTCAAAATCAAACTGTTTAAACAAACAGATTTTCCACTGCCGGTACTACCTGCAATAAGAACGTGTGGCATTTTGTTTACTGCACAAATATCTGTTACGCCATTTATTTCTTTTCCAAGTCCAAAAGAACATGGGGATTTGCTGTTTATAAAGGCTTCACTAGAAAGAATATCCTTAAGTGAAACTGTTGCAACCTTATCATTTGGAACTTCAATTCCAAATGCACTCATACCTGGAATTGGTGCTTGAATCATAATCTTTTTTGTGGTTGCAATTCTCATTGCAATATCATTTTCAAGTGATGGAATTTTGCTTACGCTAATACCAACTGGCATTTCAAGTTCATATCTTGTAACAGCAGGTCCACGAGTTATACCAATAACCTTTGCGGGAATTTTAAACTCTTCAAGCACACTTTCAATTTTGTGACCAGTTTCTTCTACATTGCCACCATACAAACTTGGATCTGTGGAAGTTGTTTTAAGCAAATCGAGTGTTGGCTTTGTGTATTTGTATGGCTTGATTTTTTGTCTTGGTTGATCAGATGCCACTGGTTCAACTGGTTTGCTATACTCTTTGATTTTGTTTATTTGAGTATCAATTGGATTCTTGTTTGTGGTATCGAACTTTTTGTTGTAGTTGTACATATCTGTCTGGAAACTCTTTGGAAGTTCAATGTCTTTTTTAGGCAGATTATTGTCAAAAATTTCACTAAGATTGTTTTCTTGTTCAACTTTTGTCTCTATGTTATCAACTTTGACTTCTTCATTCTTTTCGTTTGATATTTTGTCTAAAATATCAACTTTCTCACTTGGAGAGCTATAGGTAAACTGAATACTTGTAGAGCCTGCTGCAGGTTCTTCTTTTGCTTCTTCAGTTCTGTTTGGCGTACCAAAAAGTTTTTCATCATTAGTTTCTGTTGAATCGTGCTTTGAATAGGTGTCTGTGCTAAATGTTGCACTAGAAAATGCATTTTGATATTGATTATCTTCAAGTGGTTCTAAACCCATAAACTTGCGATATTCGTTGTACTTATCTTGGTCTGATTGAGATGGAGTTTGTTTTGTTTCTGCATTTTTAAAAGAACTATAGCCAAATGTTCCACTAAGTTTTGTTGTATTCTCTGGATAACTATTTCTTGAAAATACACTACCACCTGCATTCATATAATTATGCTCAAATGTTTCAAGCTGACTTGTTCCACTGTTTCCTAATGTTCTGTCATTGATTGTGCCTACTCGGTCAAGACCAAGTTTTTCACGAGCAATTTTTCTTCTTTTTTCTTCTTCGGTCATTTCTGCTTCAAGACCAACACTT
>JAFYCH010000010.1 GCA_017539765.1 Clostridia bacterium | reverse complement strand
GGTTATGAATACAAAGATATTGCTGTTCTTATGAGACTTAATGCACTCACCAGAAATTTTGAAGAAAAATTTGTGGCATATGATATACCTTACAAAGTTTTTGGTGGTTTAAAGTTCTTTGAGCGTGCAGAAATCAAAAATGTTATGGCATATCTCAAATTGCTTGTAAATCCGCAAGATGAAGAAAGTTTTTCTAGAATAATAAACTTTCCAAAACGTGGAATAGGTGACGGAGCAATAGAAAAACTTAAGTTGCAGGGTTTAGGTGTTGGGCTTTTTGATAGTGTAATGAACATAAATGACGAAGAAACAGGCACACTTGCCAAGTTTTTACCATTCAAAAACCTTATGAAAGATTTAGAGCAAAAGATGGACGAACTAAGCCTATTTGAGTTTGCAAAATATGTTGTGGACCAAACAAAGATACTTGACGAATATTCAGAAAAAACAGATGAGGACATAAATAGACAAATGAACATAGGTGCGTTGCTTCAAAACATCAAAAATTACGAAGACGACAATCCGGACAAAACATTGGTTGACTTTTTGCAAATGATATCGCTTGCCTCAGATATTGATGACTATCAAGAGTCAGACAACACTGTGACTCTTGCGACAGTTCATAGCGTTAAGGGCCTTGAATTTAAGGTTGTTTTTGTCGTTGGACTAGAAGAAAAATATTTTCCAATCATCAGAACGGATAGTGACGAAGATGAAATGGAAGAAGAACGCCGCCTTATGTATGTTGCAATTACGAGAGCAAAAGAGAGATTATATCTCACTTGTGCAAAATCTAGATATATGTATGGCAAACAAAACTTTTCAACAGTCAGCAGATTTTTGAAAGAACTTGGCTATGAAAACCAGACTTTCAAAAGTGATACAGATTATCAAAGCAATTATTCAAGTTATGCACCACGAACAAATTTTGGTGGAAGTTTAAACAGTTTTATGCACAAATCTGCATCTGCTCCAAAGTCAGCAGACTACGTTGTTGGTGACAGAGTGTTTCACTCAAAATTTGGCATTGGATATGTTACTTTTATAGACAATGTCTCAAAAATAATCAAGATTGATTTTGATAATTATGGAAACAAAACATTAAGCACAGATTTTGCACCAATTAAAAAAATATAATAAATTTCGGAGAATTTATGGAAGAAGAAAAACGCAAAGAAATGGAAGCGTTGATTAAGGAAATAAACTATCATAACTACAATTATTATTCCCTTGACAACCCAACAATCAGTGATGCTGAATGGGATAAACTTTATGACAGATTACTTGCACTTGAAAAAGAAACAGGTGTTATTTTTCCAGACTCTCCATCTCAAAGAGTTGGTGGCGAAATCCTGTCAGGGTTTAAAAAATACACTCACGAAGTTCCACTTTATAGTTTGGAAAAATGCAACCAATATGAAAAATTGACTGACTGGATTGAAAGCGTAAAACAAAAAGACCCAGGTGCAGAGTTTTATGTTGAATATAAATATGATGGCTTAACTGTCAGTTTAACTTATGAAAATGGAGTTTTGGTCAATGGTGCAACTCGTGGCAATGGAATGGTTGGCGAAGACATAACGGCACAAGTCAAAACAATCAGAACTGTCCCACTCAAAATTGACTACAAAGGCAAAGTTATTGTTCAGGGCGAAGCAATAATGAAACTTTCTGAACTTGCCAAATACAATAAAAAAGCCACAGAGCCACTTAAAAATGCAAGAAATGCAGCAGCCGGAGCAATACGAAACCTTGACCCAAAAGTGACTGCAAGCAGAAATTTGGACGTAATTTTTTATAGTGTAAACTATATTGATAACACAGAAATAAAGTCGCAAGTTGAAATGTTAAACTTTTTGAAAGCAAACAAGTTTAATGTGGATACGAGTGCAAAAATATTAAGAGATACTGACGATGTTATAGAAGCAGTGCAATCTATTGATAAAATAAAAAACAGTTTGGAT
>JAFYCH010000066.1 GCA_017539765.1 Clostridia bacterium | reverse complement strand
ACACAACACTCAAAATTGTAAGTGTAAAGTAAGACGAAATTTGATTATGACAAAAATTGAAATCAAAAAACAAAATGAAAATATTATTTGTGTGGAAAGCAGTGGACACACAGGCTTTGCTGATTCGGGCAAAGATATTGTTTGTGCAGGGGTTTCTTGCATAATTCAAACTGCAGTTCTTGGTATTCAAAAACTTACAGATACAAAACATAAATTAGATATAAACGAAGACAAAGGTTATTTGAAACTTGAACTTATTGATATTGAAAATAGTCAAAGTTTTCACGATGCACAAGTGATACTTAGCACAATGCTTGTGGGGCTTAAAGATTTGCAAAAGCAATATCCAAATTATATAAAATTGGAGGTTAAGTAAAATGCGTATTTTATTACAGTTGTTCGCTCACCACAAAGGTGGCGGTAGTACATCTAACGGAAGAGATAGCAATGCTCAAAGACTTGGTATAAAAAAGTTTGCTGGCGAAAGAGTTAAAGCAGGCAACATCATAGTTCGTCAAAGAGGAACTGCTATTCATCCAGGAAACAATGTTGGTGTTGGTCATGACTATACACTTTATGCTCTTATTGATGGAGTTGTAAAATTCGAACCAGCAGCAAAGGGTAAAAAGAAAGTTAGTGTTTATGCTGAATAATCAAAAATATTAAATAAGCCGCATGGCTTATTTTTTTTGTTAATAAAAAAGTTGACAACTCAGTGCTTTTGCCAAATCATGAAAAAATATACCAAAAAAATTTTTAAAAAAGTGCTTAAAATCGTTCAACATTTTTTTATTTTTATCGTATAATATATACGTAGTAACAAATGCTAACAAGGGAGGTGCTTATGAATAGCAATATAGAAGAGTTGCAAAAACTTAGAAATATGGCAATTTTATGCAAAAGCCCATTACAGTTTGGACTTACTTCTCTCTTAATTAGACTTGAATATGGCACAGACCTACAGGAACAGGAAAAAATGAATAAGGACGAGGAAATGGTTTTATAGTGGAAACAATAATTGTCAAAGGAATTGTGCTTTCTTCTTACGATTACAAAGAAAAGGACAAGCTTGTGGAAGTTTTTACTGCCGAGCTTGGAAAAATTACTGCTGTCATCAAAGGTTGCAAGGCGCCAAATGCAAAACTGAAGTTTGCCTTTCAGCCTTTTTGTTTTGCAGAATTTTCAATCATAAGACAAGGTAAGTTTTATCAAATTATTGATGCAAAACTCATTGATAGTTTTTTTGATTTAACCTATGACTTATCTACATATTATCTTTCAAATGTAATCCTTGAAGTTTCTTCTGTTTCTGTTGACTTTGAAGAGCAAAATCCAAAACTATTTATTTTGCTTGCAAATGCCTTAAAAAATATTTGTTACGACAACCTGCCAGCGCATCTGGTCACAGCAAAATTTTGTGAAGATGTAATGAATATGCTTGGCTACAAAATAAGTTTTTATAAGTGCACAAATTGTAATATGCCTTATACAAACAAAGTGTTTTTGAATTTGGATAGTGGAGAGTTTGTTTGCGCAAGTTGCAAAAACGAAAATTCAATATCTGTTTCAAACCAAGCATTTGCTTTGCTTAAAATTCTTGCCAGCACAGACTACGAGCGTCTTGGCACAGTAAAGATTGCCGAAAATGTAGCAAAAGAGGCCATAATTGCTCTATGCAAAAATATGGAACATCGGCTTTTGAAAATCTTACATAGCTACAAATTTATATAAAAAGGAGAAAACATGGGAAAGAAATACGTTTATATGTTCAGCGAAGGCAACGCTAACATGAGAGAACTACTTGGCGGAAAAGGTGCAAATCTTGCAGAAATGACCAATATTGGTTTGCCAGTTCCACACGGCTTCACAATTTCAACAGAAGCATGCACACAGTATTATGAAGATGGCAGACAAATCAATGCCGAAATTCAACAACAAATTATGGAATACATTGCAAAGTTAGAAGAAGTTACAGGCAAAAAGTTTGGAGACAAAGAAAATCCACTTTTGGTTTCTGTTCGTTCTGGTGCAAGAGCAAGTATGCCAGGTATGATGGACACAATTTTAAATTTAGGTTTAAATGAAGAAGTCGTTGAAGTTTTGGCAAAGAAATCAAACAACGCAAGATGGGCTTATGACTGTTACAGAAGATTTATTCAAATGTTCAGTGATGTCGTAATGGAAGTTTCAAAGAAAGAATTTGAAGTTTTGATTGATAAGAAAAAGGAAGAAAAGGGTGTTGTATATGACGTAGAACTTACAGCAGAAGACCTTAAGGACCTTGCAAATCAATTTAAAGCAAAATATAAAGATGCACTTGGAAAAGATTTCCCAACCGACCCAAAAGAGCAACTTTTTGAAGCCATAAAGGCTGTTTTCCGTTCATGGGACAACCCAAGAGCAAATATCTATCGTATGGACCACGATATTCCATACAGTTGGGGTACAGCCGTAAACGTTCAAATGATGGCATTTGGAAATATGGGCGATGATTGTGGCACAGGTGTTGCATTTACAAGAAATCCAGCAACAGGTGAAAAGGGCCTTATGGGTGAGTTTTTGATGAATGCTCAAGGCGAAGACGTTGTTGCAGGTGTT
>JAFYCH010000065.1 GCA_017539765.1 Clostridia bacterium | reverse complement strand
TTTGTTTGGTAAAAATATTGACGACTACACCAAAAGTCAAATTGCCATAAACCTAAGCAGTAACATTTTAGGGCTTGGCAACGCAGCAACACCAAGTGCAATAAATGCAATGAAAGGACTTGATGATGGCTCTGGCAAAATAAATAAGCCTATGACAATGCTTATGATTGTCAATTGTCTATCTTTTCAACTTGTGCCAACAACAATTATGGGTCTAAGAGCAAGCACAGGAAGCACAAATGTAAGTTCCATAATTTTACCAACAATACTTACAAGTTTCTTGACCGGAATTGTGATAATTGCAATTCTTAAACTGATTTTTGCTACAAAAAAGAAAAAACAAAAAAAATAATGTCATTCTGAGCCTGCTCGGCTTTCCATTTTCTTATCATTCTGACACTGCAGGATATCTTGATCTACGAAGAATCTCACCATATTTAATATATAGCAAAACTATAACAAAAGCAATAAGTATAAAATAAAGTAGCAAATTTGGATGGATTTTTGAGATTATTTTTACAAAACTAAGTGGCGACTAAGTGACCTTGCGACACTTGAAGTTTTGAGAAAAGAAACCAAAAGCAATTTTGGGGAGGCGCAGGCATTGCTTGTTTGTGCGATGTTTTGACTTTTGTCAAAACGAGCATATCAAAGCAATAAGCCGAGCAGGTTCGGTAGAGAGCCGGAACAAATATATAAAGGAAAAACAATATAGATGATAAGCATTTACATTATACCCATTTTAATATTTGTTTTGCTTGCAGCTGCTGGAATCAAAAAAAACAAGCCCTACAATAGTTTTGTGACTGGCGCAAAACAAAGTATAGAGCTTGTTTTTGATATTTTTGCATATATCGTTGCTGTGTTTGTGTTTATTGAAATTTTTGATGCAAGTGGGCTTGCTGACCTGTTATCAAAAGTGCTTGCACCGGTATTCAAATTTTTTGGTGTGCCGTCAGAACTTACAAAACTGGCACTTCTCAAACCCTTTAGTGGCAGCGGTGGTCTTGCCCTACTGCAAGACATCTTTGACAAATATGGCGTTGATAGTTATGTGGCAAGGTGTGCAAGCGTAATCTTAGCCAGCAGTGACACAGTGTTTTATGTCAGCACAGTTTACTTTTCAAAAACCAGTGTCAAAAAACTTGGCATTGCCATACCCATTGCTCTATTTGCCACCTTCCTTAGCATAATTCTCAGTTGCCTGTTTTGCAGAATTATATAAAAATCAAAAATTTACAAACGGACAAATTTTAATCATAATCCCAACTTACCATTTTTCTCAAATTTTATAAGAAGTATTAAAATTAAATGTTTATAAAAATAGGAAGAAGTAAATCTTCTTCCTATCTTTATGGTTTTTATAAATTTGTCTAGTACTGTCTTATGGCATATAAAGTATAGCCAGAAACATTCGAAGGTTCTCCCCAATCATAGACAGTATATTTTACATTCGTAGCATTTGTTGTAGCATTAGATATTGTTATATTGGCAGCATTTGCAGTGGTTGTAAAAGTCCAATTATTCCGTGCGCCATAACCAGTTGTTTTGTATGTTTTTGCCGTATCTAAAGTTAACTGGTTTAATTGAGTACCCGAAAAGCACATTACACCAAAATATGTAACTTTTTTCATCGTAAATTTTGCCTTAAGATTGCTACAATTTCTAAACGCAGCAATTCCAACACTTGTCAGCGAAGTAAATGTATATAAACCAGTTCCATAAGTTAAACTTGTACAGCCATCAAATGTTGCATTTCCAATTGATGTCCATGCGGCTTTACTGCTTGATCCATTAACATAACCATAAACATTTTGTATAGATGTGCAGTTTTGAAAAGCACACTGGCGAAGTGCTGTTTGATTTGTTACATAAACATTTTTTAAAGTTGTAGGAATATAATAATCAGCATATTGACTTCCATAATATATTTCATAACTATATTCAGGTGGTCTATGATCATTATAAACTTTTTCACGATACACTAAACTGTCCGGATAACGGCCTTGTCCTGCAAGATAACTTCCCGTAAAGCTTGTTGAGCCAAAAACTGAACCAAGTGTACCAGCGCTTGAACTTGTTCCAACAAATGGAATGTATAATGTTTGTAAACTGCCAAAATTTGTTAGAGTTCCGGCAGGT
>JAFYCH010000009.1 GCA_017539765.1 Clostridia bacterium | reverse complement strand
GAAAGATTACTCAATAGAAAAATTTGATATTGAATATGCAAAACAAATGTTTACTCTTGGACTTCTTCATGATATTGGTTATGAGTTTGGAGATAATAAAACTCACCCAATTATTGGTGGAGAAATGTTACAAAATCAAAACTATAAGTATTATAATGAAATAAAATATCACGGTAGCATCGACTGTGAATATTCTTCATTTGAACTTGACTTATTGAATTGGGCAGATATGCATATCAATGGGTGTGGAGAAAAAGTGAGTTATGAAGAAAGATTGTCTGATATAAAAAACAGATATGGAGAAGAATCAGGCACTTACAGGAATGATAGAATACTTATTGATAAGTTAATAGAAAAAGGTTTTAATTAAAATATAATTGCAAAATTATATTTTTTTATTTTTAAAAAATAATATATCTATGATATAATGACAATATGGATAAACAAAGAAAAAAGAGTGGCGAGTTAAAGAACGCTAAAGAATTGTTTGTAAGCACATTAAAAAAGTATATAAAAAATTATTGGTGGAAACTACTGATAATTGTTTTTTTGCTGGTAGTTGATATTGTTACAAAATCACTTATTGTAAAGTTTGATTCATACGGAAATGTAATTCCGACACAAACACCAATTATTGATGGAGTACTTTACATTTGGCCAACTGCAAACGAAGGTGCTGCCTGGTCAATACTATACGGCAAAACAGTTTTGCTTATAATTTTGACGGTTGTGTTTCTTGGAATGATTGTTGTCTATGATATTTGCTACAAAAAGAAATCAGTATTTTTTGGCATTTCAACAGGAATGATTGTTGCTGGTGCACTTGGCAATTTGGTTGACAGAATTGCATTTGGAAAGGTTAGAGACTTTATATACTATTCTCCAATAGATTTTCCTATTTTCAATGTCGCAGACATCTGTTTAACTTGTGGTATAATCTTTTTTGCAGTATATATGATTGTTACTATGGCGATAGAAAAACATAACGAAACATTATCTCAACAAACTGTAAATAATGCAGAAAATGCTAAAAATAATGTTGATTTAAATAATAACGAAGAAAATACTGATGATAATATATCTCAAAATAGTTTAGAACAAGAAGAGAATAAACGAAACAATGTTGATACCACTTCTCAAAATGGTATTGACAATGCGGGAGATGACGATGCAAAAGATATTGGTTGATGATGACGCTTCTTGCAGAATTGATATGTATTTGTCAGAAAAACTAGACATGACCAGAAGTGCTATAAAAAATCTTATTGATTCTGAAAATATTTCTGTAAACGGAAGATTTGTTAAGGCTGGCTACAAGGTTTGCAAAAATGATGAAATTGTTATAAACGATATTCCTAAGCACGAACTTTCTGCAAACCCAGAAAACATAGACCTAGAAATTGTTTATGAAGATGACGATTTGGCTGTGATAAACAAGCCGCAAGGCATGTGTGTTCACCCAGCAGTTGGCAATTATTCTGGCACGCTTGTCAATGCACTTACTTACAGATATAAAAACCTAAGCAATGTCAATGGAGATTTTAGACCGGGCATTGTTCACAGACTTGACAAAGACACAAGCGGACTTTTGATTGTTGCAAAAAATGACAAAGCACATTTAGACCTTGCAAAACAAATTGAAACAAAAGAGTGTAAAAGACACTATATGGCAGTGCTTCAAGGCGTGCTTAAAAACACAGATGGCGAAGTTGTAACATATATTGCCCGCAGCAAAAAGAACAGGCAGATGATGGAAGTTTGCGACAGTACAAGAGGTAAACTTGCCATAACAAAGTATCATGTAGAAAAAGTACTCAATGGCTACACACTTGTTCATTTTGAACTTAAAACGGGCAGAACTCATCAAATTAGAGTTCATTCAAAATATCTTGGCCACCCAGTTGCTGGCGACAAGGTTTATGGTATAAAAAACAAAGAAAAAGATTTGGCAGGACAACTTTTGGTTGCTTACAAAATATGTTTTACTCAACCAACAACAAAAAAACAAATAGAGTGTCAGGTTGATCTTCCAGACTATTTTGTTGAGTTTGTAAAAAAACATTCTGTTTAGTATAAAAACAACATTGATTTTTGCGTAGTTTTATGTTATGATAAATATAGAGTAGGAGATAATTATGAAAAACGAGTTAAATAGGAAAAAGTTTTTGAACGCAATTGCTTTCATTGCACTTATATTTGCAGGCATTGCACTTTTGATTGCAAAGTTCTTTATTCCAAATACAGTTGTGGGTAGAGTGCTCAGCAATCTTTCATATATTTTGGCATTTGTGACAACAGCAGTTTGTGCATTTAATTATGTAAGAACAAAAAGAAACATTGTCTACACAATAATTTATATTATTGCAGTGACTCTTGTTGTTGTTCCACTTGTTCTATCACTTTTTAACATGTAAGGAGTCTGTATGAAGTTTAGATATAACATTTTTAGTTTTGTTACTGCCATAATGTTTGTGCTTGCTTTTTTATGTGTTATGGTTTCTTATGCAACATATTTTATGTTTTATCCTGCAATGATATTTTTTGAGGCAGGGTTTGTTATGCTTTCAATCAAACTCATAAAAGATTATTCATCCAAAAAAGAAAATATGGAACAAAAAGAAGATGTAATTGTTATGGAACTTGCAAGTGGCGAAGATGGCGAAGCATATGTTATGCAGCAGGACAAAAAGAAGAAAAGACGTAAGAGTAATGCAAATTTTGACAGATTGCTTCCTGCAATATTTTCTATTTTGGCGGCAGTATTATTTGTTTACTTGTTTATCAGTTCAATAATAACACACATTTAAAAAAGGAGAAAAAATGAAAAAATCAATTAAGTATATAGATTTGGCTTGTGACACAGAAAGAAAGAAGAATAATTTATTTGCAAAATTTCTGGAATTTTTCGGAAAAAAATTTGAAGAATTTGAAAAAATTAGTTGGAATGGTGACGATTACTACAAACTCTATTTTCATGACAGACATGTAACAAAGGCAACAGGCTGGGTGTTTGTCTCTGACTTTGAAGTTTATGGTAGCAAAGAAATAACATTTATTGATCCAATAAAGACAAATAAGTTTTTTGGTGGATTTGTAAAGAGTAGGTTAAATTCTAAAGACAAAAAAGAATATTCTTATGCATGGCAAACCAAACAAGAAGAAATTTTAAATGAAGACAGGTTGGAAGTTTTGAATTTTTAAAGACTGCAGTTGCTGCAGTTTTTTTATGTATAAAATGTTTTTATACTTTTTATGTTTATAACATAATTTTATAATATTTTACAAAAAATGCATTATTAAGTATAAAACAAATTGCAATAATATATTTTGTATGATATAATAGTGCTTGTCAAAAAGGAGAATAAAATGAAATACACAAAAGAAATTTTGGCTGACAAAAAAGCAAAACTTACAGTCGAAATGACAGCAGAGGAGTGGAACGAAGCACTTCAAAAAGCATATGAAAAAACAAAAGGAAAATATCGTGTTCAAGGTTTCAGAAACGGCAAAGCCCCAAGAAAGGTTATTGAAAAAGAATATGGTGACACAGTATTTTATGATGAAGCCCTCAATGAGAGCTTTTATAACTACTATAATGAAATTATAGAAAAAGAAAAATTGGAAGTTGTTGGTGATCCAAAAGTTAATGTTGAAAAGATTGAAAGCAATGGTGTGACATTTACAATCACAACTGCACTTTATCCAGAAGTTAAACTTGGTGCATACACTGGACTTGAAGTTGAAAAAGAGGTAGTAAAAGTTAGTGCAGCAGAAGTTAATGGTGCAATAAAAGATATGCAAGAAAAATCAGCAAGAATGGTTAAAGTTGACAGAGAAGCAAAAAATGGTGATACAGTAATCATTGACTTTGTTGGAAAGAAAGATGGTGTTGCATTTGATGGCGGCACTGGAAAGGGTTATGAACTCAAACTTGGCAGTGGTACATTTATTCCTGGCTTTGAGGACCAACTTGTTGGTGCAAAAGCTGGCGAGGACAGAAATGTAAATGTTACATTCCCAGCAGAATATCCTGCAGAAGATTTGGCAGGAAAACCATGTGTGTTTGAAGTAAAGGTTCATGAAGTTCGTGAAAAAGTTTTGCCAGAACTTGATGATAAGTTTGCACAAAATGTAAGCGAATTTGACACTTTGGAAGAATACAAAAAGAGTGTAAAAGAACAACTCACAAAACAAAAACAACAAAAAGCAGACAGCGAAGCAGAAGAAAAACTTTTGCAAATGATTACAGATAATGCAACAGTTGATATTCCACAAGCTATGGTAGAAGAGCAAGCAGATGAATTTATTCATCAATTTGCACACAGACTTGAGCACCAAGGTCTTAATTTGGACGACTACTTAAAATATATGAACACAACTTACGAAGACCTTAGAAATTCAAGAATGGAAGATGCCAAAAAGACTGCGAAGACAAGAGTTGTTTTGGATGCAATTTTAAAGAAAGAGAATATTACTCTTGAAAAAGAAGAAGTTGAAAAAGAACTTGAGAAACATGCAAATCTTAACGGCGTAAGCGTAGAAGAGTTCAAAAAGACTGTTCATGACCATGTTATTACAGATATTGCAAATAACATTGTTATAAACAAACTTTTAGACTTCTTGAGAAAAAATAACAAAGTTTAATGGAACTTAAAATAATTTACAAAAGATAAAATAGCATTGTGCTATTTTATTTTTTTGTTTAAACAAAAACAAATTGTCAAAAATCATAAAGGAGATTCTTATGCTTATACCTTATGTCGTAGATACTGTTGCAAACGGAGAAAGAAGTTATGATATATACTCAAGATTACTTGAAGACAGAATAATTTTTTTAAGTGGAGAAATAACCACGGAAGTTGCAAACTCTGTCATTGCACAACTTCTCTTTTTGGAAGGCAAAGATAACACAAAAGATATTTGTCTTTACATCAACAGTCCCGG
>JAFYCH010000064.1 GCA_017539765.1 Clostridia bacterium | reverse complement strand
TAATTCCTAAATTGCGTTTTTCATTTTCAGTTTCAAAAAACCATTCAAGTGATTTTATCTTTTCATTATCTTGCAAATTTTTCCATATTGGCAAATAAAACGCATTCCAAAAATTTGCTTTTGTTATTGGCTCTATATGTTCAATAGTTTTATTTCTTCCATTCTTCTGTTTTTCTTTTGTGACATAAACCCCTGCAATTTCGGTGATTTCATCAAGTTTCATAACTTTTCGGAAATCTTCGTTTGCTTGGTGAATATCAAAAATTTCGTAGCCATGTTGTTTTAAAACCTTGCCTGCGTATTTTTCTTTTGCCAAAAACTTACCAAACTTTTTTTGTTCTTTTATGTATTTTTCTTGCTTTGTCATATTTTTATTATATCATAACCAGCAAAAAAGTCAATATGAAAAAACTGCACAAAAATGCAGTTTTATTTTTTTGTCCTGTTATTACTGCCAGTGAATTGTAAGACATATGTGCTTTTTTTATTGAAGATTCTAGAAAAAATTCTTTCTTCATACATATCAAGCACATCAAGTTGTGAAAGATTTGTTGTAATGATTGTCGCCTTTTCTTTTGCAAGACGCTCGTTTAACAAAAGAAGCAAATACTCTTTTGTAACATTCTTTCTGATTGGTTCTGTACCCAAATCATCAATAATCAAAACATCAAGGTCAATCAAATCTTTGAGATGACTTTTTTTGTCCGACTGAGACAAATGCTCTTCCAAAAACATATTGTTTAGGTCAAAGCTACTAATAAATAATGTTGTATGGTTTTTTAACAAAAGTTCCTTTGCAATACATTTTGTAAGGTATGTTTTACCAGTGCCAGAAGCACCACATAAAACAATATTTTTATATTTTGTTTCATCAAAATTGTTAACATATTCAACAAGTGCTGCAACACATTTTTTTGCAAACTCAACTTCTTTTTCTGTTGTAAAAAATTTGTAATCGTAATCTTTAAGGCTTGGAATTGTAGACAGGTCGACACCACAATCTTGCATCAAAATATTGTTGTACATTTGCATAACACATTGACAATAGCCATTTTGATATATGCCAGTGTCTGCACACTTTGGGCAATCGTATTTAGGAAGTAAATCTTCACTTGTTAAACTCATTGAATTTAACACTTCTTCTTTTTGCTTTATAACATTTTCAAGTTCTTTTTCTTGCTTTAAGGCGCTGTGCCCTTCAAACTTAATTTTGCCAATTTCCATTGTAAGCATACGCTGCTTTGAAAGCAAATCTGAATACTCTTTGTTCTGCTCTGCTTTGTTTTTATTTATTTCTGCAACCAATTGTGCATGTTCTCTTTTTTGAGATAAAGTTTCAAAAACTTTTCTATAAATTTCGCTTCTGTTCATATAAACCTCACCTCATCAATATTATCGAATATAGCATCAAGTTCTTCTTGAGAAAAACTATGTGTCATAAAATGACTTTTATGTTGAGATTGAGTATCGTTATTACTTAAAACAACGTCAATTGGCTTAACTTTTTTAGCATCTTCCAATGTGGAAATATTTTGTTCTTTCCAATTAGACAAAATCTTGTTTATGTATGTCATTGGTTGAGATTTTCCAGCACTAAGTGAAGTTGCATAGTCAATAAGTTCATCGCCAAACCCCCAAGAATATGTCCATGTGTGATAAAAATCCCTGTCCCAAGAAGTAACATTTCTTGCAAGACCTAAATTTGCCAAAATGTTCTTTATTTTTTTGTCGGTTGAAAGTGTGCCTGTTATGTATTCATTTATGGCATCAATTGAAATAAGACCATTTGCAAAATATTTTGAAACAATCTCGTTCATACCATCAAAGTTACGAATAAATTTTTTAAAGCAGATGTCTGCAATAAGTTTTATTGCTTCTTCTGAATAACCCATTTGTTTCCACTTGATTATATATGTATTGACAATTGGGTCAAGATTTTCATAGTAAAGACCAAGTGACTGGCAAACTATTTTTGCAAGAGAATATAAACTGTCCTTATCGTTTTCATAATCTTCAATTTCAGTTATGCTAAGAAGTTTTAAGCCATAATATGTATCAACCAAACTTGACATTTTGTCCATTCCGCCACGTTTAACACGCTTAGCAATCTGAACAAGTGTTGAAAGGTCGTAGCCATATTGTTTTGTCCATTTTTGGAAAAGTTCCTTGTCTTCAAAACTTGGACTTCTTTTGCTTTTGAGTGCTGTCAAAATATCTTTGACTTCACTTGTGAGTGTCTCCAGTTCATTTAGTTTAAGTTCAACATCTTTTGCCGTATGTACACCATCATAAGCCCAATTTTTTGCAACAGTCAAAATGTAGTTGTAGCCAACATTGTTGCCTTTGCTATTAGCACAATATTTTGCAATCATAAGCATAGCACTTTCATCTATATGCATACTCTTCATTGTAAGATAGTATTCATTATACTCATGTGGCGTTATCATCCTGCCATCTAAAATTTCTTGAATAGTTCGATTAAATTCTGAAAATTCATCTTTTTTGTAAAGTTTCAAGAAGTAAGAATTTCTTTTGACTGGCAAATATCTAATTTCAATTGGCTCTATATTCAAAACCTTAACAAGACCTTTTTCTTCCCAATACAAAAATGCACTTTTTATGTCTTCTTTGCTGAGATTAAGCACCTGAACAAAATCTTCAATAGAGTTTAAGTTGCTGTCTGGATTAGAACATTTTGTAAGGCCATATAGATAAACCTTTGTGCAACTTTCTGGGGCATGTGGCATATAGTCAGTAAAAAACACGCTGTCCACAAGGACTTCGTTTGCTTGTTTATTCTCTGTTGAAAATTTACAAAATGCCATATTACACCTTTTTTTTATTATACTTGTATTTTTGTTTTTTTTCAAGTTAAATGACATATTTTATTTTTTGCCATTACTTGTATATATTTGCAAATATATAATACTTGCTTTTGACAATTTTTGCAAGCATCATAAATCATATTTAAAAAATACTTTTCGTAAAATAAAGTATACGGAGAGTTTTTATGAAAAAAAGATACTTTTTTATGGCATTTATGTTAATGCTTATTGTTCTAACAAGTGGTTGTTTAAGCGGCAACTTTATCAAAAAATACGGGACAAACATAACCGAATATAATTTAGATTTGACACTTAATGACGATCACACAATTGACGGAACACAGGTGGTAAAATACAAAAACACCACAAGTAAAATTTTAGGAGAAGTTTGTTTTCACCTGTATGCAAACAGCTTTAGTGATGTGGCGATGAACAAACCTGTAAGCAAACTATATGAAACAAAAGCATATCCAAACGGCTTTAGTGCTGGTGGTATTGACATAAGCGAAGTTTTATGCGCAAATCAAAAATGCAGTTTTGCACTTGAAAACCTTGACAAAGACATTTTGAAAGTTACACTCAACTCTCCACTTTACCCCAACGACTTTGTAAACATAAAAATGACATACAAAATTGTTATTCCAAATGTTTTGCATAGGTTTGGCTATTCAGATAGCAGCATAAATCTCGGCAACTTTTACCCAATTGCCTGTGTGTTTGAAAATGATGGCTGGGACAAAAATCCATATAACCATAACGGCGACCCATTTTATTCAACTATGGCAAACTATGTTGTAAATATGACATATAGCAGCAACCTTATACTTGCAAGCACTGGCACAAAAAAAGCAGAAACAAAAAACGAAACAGCAACCAAAACAACATATTCCGCAAACGCGGTGCGTGACTTTGCCATGGTGCTTTCTGACAAATTTGAAACACTGTCAGAAAAAGTTGATGGCACACAAATAAACTACTATTTCTATTCCGATAAACAAAGTGCAAAAAGTATGGAAACAGCAAAAAAAGCACTGCTGACATTTAACAAAAAATTTGGAAAGTATCCTTATGAAACTTTGGCTGTGGTAGAAACTGGATTTTTGTATGGTGGTATGGAATACCCCAATTTGGTGATGATAAGTGACAGCCTAGAAAAATATGACGACTACACCAACACAATTGTTCACGAAATTGCGCACCAATGGTGGTATGGCGTTGTTGGCAACAATCAATTTGATTATGGTTGGCTTGACGAAAGTTTGGCTGAATACAGCGTGGTTGTATTTTATGAAAACAACCCCGAATACGAAATTTTTAGAGATGTTTGCATAAAAAATGCCATAACAAGTTACACCCTTTTTGTTGATGTTTACAAAGATGTTTTTAAGCAAGTTGATACTTCTATGAACAGAAAAATTAGTGAATTTGCGACAGAGCCAGAATATGTCTATGCTGCCTACGTAAAAGGCATGATTATGTTTGACGACATAAGAAATTTGATTGGTGACAAAAAGTTTTTTGACAGTTTGAAAAACTATTACAAACAATATGGTGGAAAAAATGCAGTGCCTGCAAATTTGATTGCTGTTTTTGAAGATACTTCAAACAGAAGACTGAAATCTGTTTTTGAAAGTTATTTGTACGGCTCTGCAATAATTGGAAATGTTTCAGAAAAGCCAGCAAATTGATAGAAAAAGCAAAAAATGCTGAAAAAATCAGCATTTTTTTATTATTTTCTGATGTTTTTTTACAAATTTCCTTTGACTTGGATTTTTAAAAACACTTCTATGTTTTGAAAAGCATTGCTTTTGTCTGGAAGATTTTTTAAATATTTTTTCCACTGTTTTGGTTTATGTCTTTCAAATGCTTGCTGAAAGCCGTAAACATCGGCATTGTTTTCTTTTGCAAAATTGAGTGCATTAGAAACATCTTTTTTAACTTCGGTTTTAAACATATTCACAAGTGTTGGCGTCACATAATCTTGACTGCCATTCATTAAAATTAAATTATTGTTTTGTTCAATTATCTGCTCTACCTTGAGTGTATAGTGAATTTCAAAAATTACTCTTGGTATGCCGGTTTTTGAAAATTCATATTTTTTTGTAAGTATTTTGTTTTTTACGCTAATCACAACTTGAGCATTGTGATAAATTTCATCGTTTACATTATCAATCGTATAAATATTTCTCACAGACTTATTTAAGATATTGTAGCCTTCAACAATTTTTTCTGAAGCAACTGCAATTTGTTTGCCATCTTTAAAAAGCGAGCTTTCACCCGAATTGCTGAGCACTTTTTTATTGTCACCACCAGCAGTCGTTTGCGAACCACCTGAGCCACCACCATCTACACCACTGCTGCTTGTTGAGCTGTTTTGCGATGGAATTTCTATGCCCTTTGAATCATCAGTTTCTTCGTTTACTTGTGCAACAAATGTTGCTTTTGTCTCACTAAAATAATCATCTAAAAAATCTTCCATAGTACACATTGTGCCACTTGCAAACTCTTTGTTTAAGTGAGCCAAACTGTTTAAACTGTAGTTGAAACTTTCATCAATCTTTGCAACATCACTCAAAATGTCTTTTGCCTTGTTTTTTGTTATCATCAAAACCGGATTACCATTAAGCCTTTTGCTACGCACAAAAAAATCTAAAAACTGCTCTATGCCTTCCTGTGCGACCTCTTCAGAAAAAACAATGACACTCGTGTTGCCAAAACCCGCAATCCTGCCTGTGTGCAAACTTAACTTTTCAATGGCGTCCATAATGTTTTTGCCAACTGAACTATGAACTTGCAAGGCTTCCAAAAAACCTTGATTTGATTTTGAAGTCAAAACTTGTGTGCTGACTTCGTACTGCTCGCCAGCCTTGTCTATGCCAACACCAAGCACAACGGAATATTGCTGAGTTTGGTCGGGCATGTTGATTGTTGCTGGAAAAAGCCAAACGAAGATGATAATCAGAAATATCATAATTTTGCTGTGAGTAAGTTTTCTTATCATACTGCCACCAACCTTTTTTGTAGTTTTCTTTTTCTTACATTAATCATAAGCAACAAGACTATTGGTACAGCATATTGAACAAGCAAAACATAATAAAATAAATATTTTGTTACAAAATTATAAAATGGCGAATATTGAAATCTAAAAACAACACAAATTGCGACGACAAGTGCTGTGGTTATAAAAATGGAAATTGTATTTTTGCTCTTAAATTTTTCTCTTACACAAAACTTTACACATGTATTTAAACAATTTGCATAAATACCTATGCCAAGCACAAGTGATATTGGAAATGTAAAATATGCCAGCCAATTGAACCTGGCCTGCGCAATAAGTCTTGGTGCGTATTCGGTTATATCAACATTGCTCACTCTATGCATTGATGCCGTATGTCCAAATGCACAAATGAACATAACAACAAACAAAATGATGACAAAACACGAAATTAAGTAAGAAAATATCAATTTTTTTGTTGTTTTTTGCTCAATTTTTATATTTCCTATCAAAAAGAAGAAAATCCAAAAGTCGCCAAACCATAAACTATGCTCAATTGTATTTGTGCCAAGTGTGTAAAAATTTGTTCCAAAAAGTGGTAATATTTTTTCAACATCAATCGCCTTAAGTGCCATCAAAAAACATATTGCAAGAGAAAACACAATAAGTGCAAAAAGTAGTTCCGATGTCCTGCCTAAACTTCTAAATTGTCTTGAGCCAAAAAAATAGACAATTGTCAAAAAGCAAGCCATAAACACCACTCTGTCAAAATCAGCATAAATCAAATGGACAAAAAACAGATAGGTGTCAACCATAACTTCTGTTGTCTTAAACAAAAAAATTATTCCCACCAAAACGGCAACAACAATGCTTACTACTTTGCCAAATTTCTCTTTGATATATTGCAAGATAGGTTTGTCAATTGTCTTTATGAAATACAAAAATATAAGAGAAAACAAAAAATCTATTCCAAACTGCAAAACAAAAATTATCCATGCATCATTTTTGGCATCAAAACTTAAAATGCTGCCAAGGGATAACATCTTGTTGCAAATCATTGCCACAAAAAGCATCATTCCAGCTTGCCTAGTTGTAACGGATTGTTCTCTCATTGCGGTTCTCCTATATCAATTTTTCTAATCTTTTTCTTATTTGGTATGCTCTTTGGACGTGTGTTTATAACCACAGTTTCCTTCTTAAAAATTCCATCTTTTATGTCATTTTTTACATACGGTGCATATGGTGCAAAATATGGCGTGTCATAAGCGTTAAATTCGACCAAATACGTAATGAGCATAACCGCACCAATAACTATTCCAAAAAGTCCTATCATTCCGCCCAGAAGTGTAAATAAAAGCCTGAGCACACTTATTTGTGAAGTCTCGTCAGGAATTGTGTAAAAAGAAATACCCGTAAGTGCAATAATCATAACTGCTGGTGAACTAATAAGTCCTGCTTTAACCGCCGTGTCTCCAAGAACCAAAGCACCAACAACAGAAAGTGCCATTCCAATATACTTTGGCATACGCAAACTCGCTTCAAACAAAATTTCAAACAACACAATTACAAACAGCATTTCCAAAAATGGTGTAAACGGTATGCCCTGAGATGAGTTTATTATTGAAACCAAAAATTTGAGCGGAATTATTCTATAGTGATAAAGTTGAATTGAAACATATAGCCCCGGTAGCAAAATGGACATTAAAAGTCCAATTATTCTTAGACTTCTAACAATGCCTACCCTAAAACTTCTTTGATAATAGTCATCACTGTTTTGCAAATCTTCAAGCACAACAAAAGGCAAAGTTAAAACAACAGGGCTACCGTCAATCATTATAGCAATTCTACCCTCCAAAATTTTTGCAACAGCAATATCTGGTTTTTCCGTTTTTCCCACTTGTTTAAAAATACTACCTTTCTTTTCTTCCAAAAAAGATATCAAATAGTGACTATCCAAAATACCATCAATGTCAATTTGTTTAAGTCTTTCCATAATTTTGTTCACAATTTTTTCGTCAGCTATATCATCTAGATACACCACCATAACTTTTGTTTTTGTATATTTTCCAATGGATAATTCGTTTATTTTAAGTGATTTCACCGGAAGCCTTTTTCTGACAAGTCCAATGTTTGTTTTTATGTTTTCAACGAAACCTTCTCTTGGTCCATAAATCACAGCACTGGTTGGTGGTTCTTCCACACCTCTTTGTGCTGGTTCTATGGTAGTGCAAACAAGTGCCATCAACTCATTTTGCAAAAGAAGAATTGTGTTGCCTTTAAGCAATTCATCAATCACCAAATTTATTTTGGTTTCTGTTTTTGTCTCGCTGATTGAAATTATATTTTTTTGCAAATCAAAAATATCTGTTGGCGAATTATTGCTTTTAAGCATAGGCTCCAAAATATATTTTTCTATTTTTGTAGAGCTTGATAGTTCATTTAAAAACAAAACGGCCACTTTCTTTTTGCCACAAAAAATTTCTCTTGAAACCAAATCTTTGTTTTGACCACAAGATAACTTTATATATTCTATATTTTTGCCAATATTTTTTGAAATTTTTTCCATTTCAAAAATATTATGTGCAAATAAAAAAAACCTATCAATTTTGAATAGGTTTTCTTTATTATTTTTTTATTAAAACTTTATAATC
>JAFYCH010000063.1 GCA_017539765.1 Clostridia bacterium | reverse complement strand
TACGCTCTTCTGCTTTTGCTTGAGCAATTTCTTTTTCTGCTTGTGCTTGTGATTTTTTAAGTTCTGCACCGATGTTGTCACCAACGTCGATATCAGCGATATCAATACTCAAAATTTGGAATGCTGTTCCGTCATCAAGACCTTTTTCAAGAACAACTTTTGAAATTGAATCTGGATTTTCAAGAACTTGTTGATGTGTTTCTGATGAACCGATTGTTGTGACAATACCTTCACCAACACGGGAAATGATTGTTTCTTCTCCTGCACCACCAACCAATTTGTTAAGATTTGTTTTTACAGTAACTTTTGCAAGAACTCTAAGTTCAATACCATTTTTTGCCATGGCACTGATAACTGGAGTTTTGATAACTTTTGGTGTAACACTTTCTTTTACAGCCTTAAGTACATCACGACCAGCGAGGTCAATTGCTTTTGCAACTTCAACTGGCAAATTGATTTTTGCACTGTGTGCAGAAATAAGTGCTGCAACAACAGAGTTTACATTTCCACCAGCCATTGCGTGTGTTTCAAGGTCATCTATATTTATGTCAAGACCTGCTTTTTTTGCATTGATATATGCATCAATAACCATATTTGCGTTCACTTTTCTTAGTTTCATACCAACAAGTTTAAAAATGCCAACATATGTACCAGACACAAGGCATCTAAACCAAAGGTTTACTGGAACGATAGCAAAAAGTATAATAATAAAGAATAAAATTACACCAACAACTATCCAGATCCAAATTTGTGAACTTGCTTCTAATAATAAATTCATCATAATTATCTCTCCTTTACAATAATTGATGTTCCGTCAACTTCGGAAACATAAATTTCTTTTTCTTTGTCTATGTATTCACCATTTGTTATGGCAGAATAAGTCTGACCTTCTATGTTGACTTTTCCAATTGGTTTGCAAACTGTTTCAGTAACTCCAATTTTTCCAATCAAATATGAATAATTTTTTTCGTTTGAAGAAAAATCCTCGGGCAATGCTGTCTCCGTTTGAACAAGTGGCGATTTGCTTAATGCTCCAAATCTAGCACTTCTGATTGCGATTAATATAACTATTGTTGCAATGACAATAACCATTCCTATTACAAACAAGAATTGTCTCCATGTTCCACCCAATATTATCAAAAATGCAAGTGAAAGAGTTGAAACGATAATACCAAGTATTCCAAACACGCCAAAGCCTGGAATAAAACACTCAATTGCCAGTAATATTAAACCTATGGTCAAACAAACCATGCAAATAATGTTGTAATGATTTGTAAAAAGTCCCACAATGTCATCTGCCCAATTACCAGCATTCAACATACTAAATGCCATAAAATTTTCCTCCTGCTGTATTATTATAACATATATTGTAGAAAAAGGGAATACCCTTTTGCAAAGTTTTTTAAAAATCTTTTATTTTTGATTCTATATTATTTTTTATCTAGTTCTCGCTTGTAATAAAACAAATATTGTTGAGCATAGCCGCTTAAGTCCAAAAATTTATCTACCAAATTTTGTCTTATCAAATCTCTGTCTTTCTCTGGCTTACCGTCTGCAAAATAAGAGTTGTATATTTTCTCTACCCAAGTATCGACTGGAAAACAATTCATATCATGATATGCAAAAAGTGAAATGCAATCTGCAACCTTTGGTCCTACACCTG
>JAFYCH010000062.1 GCA_017539765.1 Clostridia bacterium | reverse complement strand
ATAGGGATAATTCTTACAACTTTTCCAGTGTATTCTTTCTTAACTTCCAATTCTTCTGTGATGCTCAAGATGATTTCTTTTGCTCTTTGGTTCATAGCCTCATCTCTTGATGCAATAGAAACTTGTCCGTCATCTTCAATGTCAATTTTAACATTTGTTTCTTCAATAATTTTGTTGATAACAGCACCATTCTTTCCAATTACATCACCAATTTTTTCTGGGTTGATGCTAAAGCTCAAAATCTTTGGAGCATATTTTGAAAGTTCTGGACGAACATGGTCAAGTGTTTCCATCATCTTGCTCAAAATGTGAAGTCTTCCAAGTCTTGCTTGTTCAAGAGCAGTTCTCAAAATTTGTTCATCTATACCTTTAATTTTGATATCCATTTGAATTGCTGTGATACCTTTTTCAGTTCCTGCAACCTTAAAGTCCATATCGCCAAGGAAATCTTCAAGTCCTTGAATATCTGTAAGTACAGTAACTTTTTTGCCTTCTTTGATAAGTCCCATGGCAACACCAGCAACTGGGGCAGTGATAGGAACACCTGCGTCCATAAGTGCAAGAGTGCTTCCGCAAACACTTGCTTGGCTTGTTGAACCATTGCTTGACAAAACGTCACTTACTGTTCTTATGCAATATGGGAACTCTTCGTATGGTGGAATAACTGGTTCAAGTGCTCTTTCTGCAAGAGTACCATGTCCAATTTCTCTTCTGCCAGGTGATTTAAGTGGTCTTGCTTCGCCAGTAGTGTAAGGTGGCATGTTGTATTGATGCATGTATCTTTTAACTTCATCTTTTTCGTGAAGTCCTTCTATTTCTTGCATATCTTGTGTTGTGCCAAGTGTACATGTTGTAAGAACTTGTGTTTCACCTCTTGTGAACACTGCGCTTCCGTGAACTCTTGGAAGAAGTCCTGTTTCACACCAAATTGGTCTTACTTCGTGTGTGCTTCTGCCATCTGGACGAACACCTTTTTCTGTAATTTTTGCTCTTACTTTTTCTTTTTTAAGGTTGTACAAACTTGTGACAATATCTTTTTGATGTTCTTCAAGAATATTTGCAAAATGTTTGAATACTTTTTCGTTCATTTCTTCTTCTTTTGCATCTCTATTGTGTCTGTCAAATTCATCAAGAACTTTGTCCATAAGTTTGTCGGCATATTTTCTTACATCTTTGTCAACTTTTGCGTCAACGTGATATACTTCAACTTCTGCTTTTTTCTTGCCAACTGCTTTTTGAATTTTCTTTATTTCTTTGCATTGTCTTTTAATTTCTTCGTGAGCAAAGAGTATTCCTTGAAGCATTTGTTCTTCTGTTACTTCTTTTGCTCCTGCCTCAACCATCAAAATTGCTTCTTCTGTTCCAGAAACAGTTAAGTTAATCAAACTTTTTTCTCTTTGTTCTGGTGTTGGGTTAAGTACATATTCGCCATCTATAAGTCCAACTTGAACACTTCCTGTTGGTCCTGCAAATGGTATGTCACTTATTGATAGGGCAATTGAGCTGCCAATCATTGCAAGTATTTCTGGAGAAACATCTTCTTCTACAGAAAGTGGAGTTGCAACAACTGTTACGTCGTTATAAAATCCCTTTTCAAAAAGTGGTCTTATTGGTCTGTCAATAAGTCTTGAAGTGATGATAGCCTTGTCTGAGGCTCTTCCTTCTCTTCTTTTGTAGCCGCCAGGTATTCTTCCAACTGCATACATTTTTTCTTCAAAATCTACGCTAAGTGGAAAGAAGTCCATTCCTGGTCTTGGTTCTTTACTCATTGTGGTGTTAACCATAACACTTGTTTCTCCGCATGAAACAATGCAATGGCCGTTTGCTTGTCCACAATACTTTCCTGTTTCGATGGTTACATCTCTGCCACCGACTGTCATGTGGAAAATTTTTCCGATTTCCATTTTTTTATCCTTCCTTTTCTTCTTTTTACCAACATCATTATATAACAAAAAAAATAAAAACAAAAGCAATTTAATATAATTACTAAAAACTATATAATATATTTTTTACATAGAAATAATTTTCACATAGTTTTTGTTTTTTGAATAACATTATATATGGAAAAACTTAGGGTACATAGTGGTTATAAACTTTTTGGTGAAATTAAAATTTGCTCAAGCAAAAATGCGCTTTTGCCAATTCTTGCGGGGAGTATTCTGGCAGATGACGAAGTGGTTTTGACAGATATTCCAAATTTTACAGACATAACAAAAATGGTTGATATTTTACGCTCTCTTGGTGCGGGGGTGATTAAGTATGATGATTGCTTGTCCATTGGTACAAAAACCGTAGACAAGTTTTTTGTCAGTTATGAACTAGGTAAGGATATAAGGGGAAGTATTGTGTTTTTGGGCGCACTGCTTTCAAAATTTAAAAAGGCGTGCATAAGTTATCCTGGTGGTTGCAATATTGGTGCAAGGCCAATTGACTTGCATATAAAGGGTTTGAAAGCACTTGGAGTAAAGATTGTGGAAGAGCATGGCTATTTGTATTGTGATGGCAGAGAGATGAAACCAACAACTTTTTGTTTTGAAAAGCAAAGCGTTGGTGCAACAGAAAATTTGATGCTTGCAAGTGTGCTTTTAAGTGGTACAACAAAACTAGTTAATTGTGCAAAAGAACCCGAAGTGGTTGACCTTGCTAATTTTTTAAACAAGATGGGTGCAAAGATATATGGTGCTGGCACAAGCACAATAACCATATATGGCGTAGAAAACTTGATGGAATAACTTATAAAGTTATTGGTGACAGAATTGTCGCAGGCACATATCTTGCAGCGACTGCAATTTGTGGCGGAAATGTTGAAATTTGTAACATAGACCCAAAGTTTTTAACAAGCGTTACAAAAAAACTTTGCTATTGTGGTTGCAATGTTGATATAAAAAATGATAAAATAAGACTGTCAGCAGAAGCAAGGTGCAGAGCACTTAAAAGTATAACAACAGGTGTTTATCCAAAATTTCCTACTGATATGCAAAGTGCGTTTTTGTCACTTATGACAGTCAGCAAAGGTAATTCAATAATTTATGAAAGACTTTTTGATGGCAGATTTAAACAAGTCCCTGACTTAATTAAAATGGGTGCAAAAATTCAAACAAATTGCAATTATGCAAAAGTGCAAGGTGTAGAAAAATTGAGTGGTGCAGATGTTTCGGCAACAGATTTAAGGGCTGGTGCAGGACTTGTACTTGCGGGCCTTGTTGCAGATGGCTACACAACAATTGACAATGTGCATTACATCGACCGTGGTTATGACCACATTGAAAAAGATTTGTCTTTGCTTGGTGCTGAAATTGAGAGAATAGAGTGAGAAACAAAAGATTAGCAATATTTTTGATTATATTTGTTTTCTTTGCAGTGGTTGTTGTTTTGACAAGCACAATTTTTTCACTTAAATCGGTAGAAGTTAAGTTTTTGTCATCAACAAACAATTTGACAGGCACAGAAACACAAATTGTAGAAAGTGGCAAATTTAGATATGGCGAAAATTTGTTTTTTGCAAACAAAACTGGTTATGTAAAAAAACTTGAAAAAGAAAATCCCTATTTGAGAGTGATAAACATAGAAAGCATTTTTCCAAACAAATTTGTGATAAATGCAGTTGAAAGAAACGAGTGTTATGTAATAAAACTTTCAAACAGTGGACCAACAAACAACAAATATGCTGTGACAGATGAATATATGAAAGTACTTAGCATTTTAGATGTCTATCAAAACAATACTTCAAATGCAATAGAAATCAAAAACAGCAGTCTTTCAAGTCAACAAGTTAGTCCTGGAGATTTTTTTGAAACAGATGATTACTTTTTAAACTTGTTTAATTCTTTCAGAGAGTGGAAACTTAGTTATGCTGACCTAAAGGCAAAAATAACCAGCATAGAAGTTGACTATGAAAGAGAAGACAGACTTTTAATCAATATGAGAAGTGGTGTGCAAATTGTCATCAACAAGTCAAGCAACCAAATAAGCGACAAACTTAATCTTGCTTTTAGTTT
>JAFYCH010000061.1 GCA_017539765.1 Clostridia bacterium | reverse complement strand
GTGTGGAAGCAAAAATTTGAGATATGGTGCAATTGGAACGCAAAACGTTGTTGAGGAACTCAACAAACTGTTCCCAAATTTCCCAATATTCAGAATGGATAATGACAACACCAGAACAAAAGATGCCCATCACGAAATCTTAAGCAGGTTTGCTTGCACACCAGGTTCTGTTTTGGTTGGAACTCAAATGATTGCCAAAGGTCATGACTTTCCACTTGTTACACTTGTTGGAATTATTGATGCAGATATGGGCTTGCATTTTGCAGATTTCAGAGCAAACGAGCGTGCTTTTGCACTTATAACACAAGTTGCGGGCAGAGCAGGCAGAGGTGAATTTGAAGGCAAAGTTGTGCTTCAAACATACATGCCAAAAAACAGCGTTTATCGCTTTGCAACAAACTATGATTACAAAAACTTTTTCAAAAAGGAAATAAATTTACGAGAAGCAACAAAGTTTCCACCTTTTGTAACAATTTTAAGGGTTTTGGTTTCAGGCGAAAATGAGCAAAAAGTTGCAAAAGTCACAAAGGAATATTATGACAAAATTATTGATGTAAAAAAGGCAAACGAAGGCAGTTTTGCATATCTAAATGCAATGAAATGTCCAGTCAAACGTATTCAAAGCAAATTTAGATATCAAATTTTGATGCGTGTTGTTCAAAAAGACTTTGCAAAAATAAGAGATATAATCTATAATATAGATAAAAATATAAAGCAAAAAGATGTTTTAACTTTTGTGGAAATAAATCCGCAGAATTTATCTTAAAGGAGAATTTATGGCATTAAGAAATGTGGTTTATTCAGACGAACCACTTATAAGAAAGAAAAGCAGACCTGTTTTGGATTTTGATGAAGATTTGGAAGAATTGCTACAAGACATGTACGAAACAATGAAAAAAGAAGACGGAGTTGGAATTGCAGCCCCACAAGTTGGAGTGCTTAGGCAAATTGTTGTTATTGAAACAAACGGAATGAAACTTGAACTTATCAATCCAAAAATCTTGGAATCTAGTGGTTCTCAAGAGAGCTTTGAAGGTTGTTTGAGTGTCAAAGAATACAATGGACTTGTTATCAGACCATACAAGGTCAAAATTGAAGCACAAGACCGTTATGGCACAAAATTCCAAATGCAAGTTGAAGGTTTTATGGCAACAGTATTTTGTCACGAAATTGACCATTTGAACGGGGTTTTGTTTACTGACAAAGCAGTTGAATTATACAAGAAAAATGACCCAAAGGCCTATGACAAATTTTTGGCAAGAAAGAATAAGAGGGAAAGTGAATAAATGAAAGTTATTTTTATGGGAACGCCACACTATGGCGCAATTGTGCTAAATAAACTTATTGAAAGCAAACACCAAGTGGTTGCTGTTGTTTGCCAGCCAGATAAACCTGTTGGCAGAAAGCAAATTTTAACACCACCAGAAACAAAAGTGATTGCAAAAGAACACAATATTCCTGTTTATCAATTTAACAAAATAAGAATAGATGGTGTAGAAACACTTAAAAGCATAGATGCAGACATTATGGTCACAGCAGCGTATGGCCAAATTTTAAGTCAAGAGATTTTGGATATAACCAAGTTTGGAGTATATAATGTTCACGCTTCAGTTTTACCAAAATATAGGGGAAGTAGTCCAATTCAGTGGAGTTTGATAAATGGCGAAAAAGAAATTGGTGTAACCATTTTAAAGACTCTGGCAGGTCTTGACAATGGACCAATTTTGCTCACAGAGTCCATGCCAATAAGCGATGATGATACAGTTGAAAGTTTGATGCAAAAACTTGGCGAAATTGGTGCTGAACTTATGGTTAAGGCACTTGATATGCTTGAGAATGGAAAGTATGAACTTAAAGAGCAAAACGAAGATGAAATGACATATTTTCCAATGCTCAAAAAAGAAAAAAGTAATATTGATTTTTCAAAAACCAGCCGAGAAGTATTTAATTTTGTCAGGGGTATGGCAGAATGGCCAGTTGCAGTAACAAATGTTTGTGGAAACGTGTTAAAAGTTTATTCTGCAACACCAGTTTCATATCTTGCCGAAAGAGAGTATGAAGCAGGTGAAGTGGTTTGTGCAACCAGCAAACTTGGACTTATTGTTAAGTGTGGTGAAGGCTACGTGAGACTTAATGACATTCAACCACAAAGTTCAAAAAGAATGAAGGATACTGATTTTTTGAATGGTAAAAAAATTCCTGTTGGTACAAAACTACTTGATGTAGAGTTTAATTAAAATTGAATAACATTTAATATTAAAAATATTAAAAATATAAAGACAAGAGAAATTTTATGGAATGTTTACTTGATTATACCAAAGAAGAAATGATAGAAAAACTTGCTCCACTAGGCATAAAAGGCTACAGGGTGGAGCAAATTTTTGTGGGCTTAAATCAGGGCAAAACTTTTGTTGAGATGAATATCCCGCAAGACATAAAGCAAACACTTGCAAACAACTTTGCAAGTCAACCAATTACAATTCTTGACAAAAGGATTTCTGTTGATGGCACAATCAAATTTTTATATAGACTTTCTGACAATAATATTATTGAAGGTGTGCTGATGAAGTATAAGTATGGCAACACATTGTGTGTGTCAACGCAAGTTGGTTGCAGAATGGGTTGCAAGTTTTGTGCCAGCACACTTCATGGACTTGTTAGAAATTTGACTGCTGGTGAAATTCTTGGACAAGTTGTAACAATAAACAAATTTTTGGGCGGAAAACTTGGCGAAAACAGAATGATAACAAACATAGTTTTGATGGGTTCTGGTGAACCACTTGATAACTATGAAAATGTAACAAAATTTTTGCGACTTGTCACAGACAAAAAAGGCTTGAATATAAGCGAAAGAAACATAAGTTTAAGCACCTGTGGACTTGTTGAGAAGATAAAACAACTTGCAGATGATGGTTTTAAGGTGACACTTACAATCAGTTTGCACGCATCAACTGATGAAGAAAGAAAAGAACTTATGCCAATTGCAAACAAATATTCAATCAAAGAAATTCTTGACGCATGCCATTATTATTACTCAAAATCAAACAGACGTGTTGTTTTTGAATATGTTTTGGTAAAAGATAAAAATGATAGTTTTGAAGATGCAAAAAAGCTTGCAGGTTTGCTTTCGGGTTTAATGTCTCACATAAATGTAATTCCACTTAACAGTGTGGAAGAGCGTGATTTAATTGGCTCAACCAGAGAGCAAGCAGCAAAGTTCGTTCAAATGCTTTCAAAACTTGGTCAAAGTGCAACCTTAAGGCGAACTCTTGGCGAAGATATTGATGGTGCTTGCGGACAACTTAGACAAAAATATATTGATAGCAATGGAAATTTAAATTAACTAAAAATCTATGTATTTCATTTTAGCAAAAGAGTATTTTTAATTTAAAAATCAATATTGATTGTATAAAAAATATGTGATATAATCTTTTTAGAAGGTAATTATATGGAGCCAATCATAAAAAGTTTTAAAAGGTATAAATTGATAAAATACCCAGAGGGTATGCTTCTTAATGATTATGATATTGCACCTAGGGAATCCGATGATACTGGAGTTGTTACAGAAAAATTTGGAGGTAATTGGTTTGTAACTCCAAAAGGAAGAGTTATATTTAAAAATTATGATGTTGATGATGGAAGATTAAGAATTGTTAACGAACTTTTGTATGATGAACTTGCAAAACAAATTGGACTACCTGTCGCAAAATATTTGCCAGCTGAGTATAAATCGTATCCAATACATTATCTTTTGAGAATTGATAAGGATAAAATAGAGAAGCCAGAGCCTGAAAAAATTCATATTGGACTGGCTAGTGTTAGTGTTTTAAAAAAAGATGAAAGATTGTTTAATGGTGGTCGACTTTTAGATTATGATGGCTTTTTCGGAGAAGAAACACTTAAAGATTATATTAAAGCACTTGAAATTTTTGAAAAAAGTGAAGGATATTCTGTCGATAAAAAGGGTATAAAATCTCAACTATATAAAATGATGGTTTTAGATGCCTTGACTTTTAACGAAGATAGACATCTGGGAAACGTGTTTTTTATAAGAAATGATAAAGAAAAATATTTGAAAGCATCACCAGTAATTGATAGTGAACTATGCTTTTTGGGCGTGAATATATGGATTAAGAAATCCGAATGTTTGGAAAACGCTAAAACGGTGAATGAAGTTCTTGCAGAGCACGGACAAAAGATTAGAATGTTTGTTAATAATGACATAAAAAATGAAGAGCCGAAAAATAGATATAAAGCAAACGTAAAAGCACTTGTGGACCTTTCTGCAAACAGCAATAATATGCAAAAATTTTTAAATTATACACTTAAAAGAATTGACATAAACAAGGCATTTAAAAATGTAGAAAAAATGGGCTATGAAGTAACCCCAGACTACAAAGAATATGTTAATAACTTAATAAATATTTCAACAGGCTTATTAAAAAAATACATGAAAGAACTTAACAAAGTAGATGAATCAGCCAAAGAAAAAACACTATAAAAACAAAATGCGTAATAAAATTTAAAAAGGGGATAATTATTTTGAAAGGATTAATAAAAAATGTAAAAAAGTATAGGGTAGTCAAGTATCCCCAAGGCATTGGGCTAAAAGGCAAAAAGGCTGTGTATAGAAAGGGTGGAGAAGTTGGTATTTCTACATCTAAGTTTGGTGGTAGTTGGTTTGTTACAGAGAAAGGAAGAGCTTTGTTTAAATCATACAATATGGAAACACAAGGCATAAGAGTAGTTAATGAACTTTTGTATGATGAGCTCGCAAAACAAGTTGGACTGCCTATTGCACAATATATGCCAGCAAATTATTGGCGAATAGAAGCGAACTTTAAAAGTGATAATTATGAAATTAAAGATCGAGATTATTTTGGTCTTGCCAGCATTGATGTAACAAAGAAAAATGAAAAAATAATGACTGGCTATGAACTTTTGACTTATGATAAATCAATTGACAGAGAAAATACTTTAAAAGATTATGCCGACGCACTTTGTCATTATAAAGAATGTAAAAAATACAATGTTGACATAAAAGGTATAATGTCTGTACTCTACAAAATGATGGTTTTGGATGCTTTAACATTAAATGAAGATAGACATTCAGGCAATGTGTTTTTTATAAGAAATGATAAAGAAAAATATTTAATTGCATCTCCTGTTATTGACAATGAATTGTGCTTTTTTGGAGCAGATTTATGGCTTTTTTGGTCAAAAAAAATGAAGCACTTGGATTCTAAGAAATTTTTCACAAAATATGCAAAAAGAATGTGGCTTTGTTTTGATAGAGATACATATGATGCTAAATTTGAAAATGCGTATGAAAAGAATGTCGAAGCACTTGTAGAACTTGCTAACAAAGATATAAAGACAAAAAAATTTTTGAATAATGCAATTGCAAATATAAACATAAACGAGGCATTTGAAAATGTGGAAAAAATGGGCTATGAAGTAACCCCAGAATATAAAGGTTTTGTAAAGGATCTAATGACAATTTCAACAGGCATGTTCAAAAAGCATATGAAAGAATTTAATATGCAAAAGCAAACAAATCAAGAAAACCAATTATAATTTAAGAAACATAAGATAATTTGTAGTTTCAAATTATCTTTTTTTTGTATACATTGTTTGTTTGCCATTGTTTTGCTTTTTTTGATATAATAAAAATATGAGTGAATATAGTTTATTTGAAGACACAAAAAAATATGCACCACTTGCTGACAGAGTTAGGCCAACAACATTAGATGAATTTGTAGGACAAAATCACGTAATCAGCAGGGGTGGAGTAATAGAAAAGGCAATAAAAAACGGCACACTTGGCAGTTGTATTTTTTATGGCCCACCAGGCACAGGAAAGACAACACTTGCAAGCATAATTGCAAGCAGTAGCGATGCAATTTTCAAAAAGCTTAATGCCATAAATAGTGGCGTTAATGACGCAAAAGAGGTTATTGCCGAAGCCAAAAGAAACTTGGAACTTTATGGCAAAAGAACATATCTTCTTTTGGACGAATGTCACAGATGGAACAAGGCACAAAGCGACAGCGTTTTGGAAGCAATAGAAAATGGCAGTATAATCTTTATTGGCAGTACTACCGAAAACCCATACACCAGCATGACAAGAGCCATTGTTTCAAGATGCCGTATTTTTGAGTTTAAACCACTTGAAAAAGCTGACATAAAACTTGCTGTTGTAAATGCAATAAAATCTCCAAAAGGATTGGGCGACCTAAATGTAAAAACTTTGCCAGATGCTATTGATTATCTTGCGTTTGCGACTGGCGGAGATTTGCGAAAAGCACTCAACACTTTGGAACTTGCAAGTTCAACCGGAAAGGTAGAAGATGGTGCGGTAATCATTGACAAAAACCTGATTGCAGAGTGTCTGGAAAACAAGGTTATGAGTATTGATGAAAATCAATATTATGACATGCTTTCTGCCTTTTGCAAAAGCATCAGGGGAAGCGATGCTGACAGTGCACTTTTCTATGCGTTTAGATTGATAGAAAGTGGTGTTGACCCACTGATTATTTTTAGGCGTTTAATTGCCCACTGCAGCGAAGATATTGGCATGGCAAACAGTAATGCTTTGGTTGTTGCAGTTTCTGCAATGACAGCATATCAAAATATGGGTGTCCCAGAGGGTCTTATTCCTATGACACATGCCATAATTTATGCGTGCGAAAGTGACAAATCAAACAGCGTTATTATTGCAAGAGATTTGGCACAAGCAGATGCCAAAAACTTAAAGACTGTTACAGTTCCAAATGCACTTAAAAATCACCCAGCAACAAACGACGATGGCACAGGAGAATATAAATATCCACACGACTTTGGTGGTTATGTATATCAAGAGTATATGCCAAAGGAACTTGAAGGCAAAGTATATTACACACCACAAAACAATGGTGCAGAAAAAAATATGACACGTAAGAAAGTATTTAGTTCCGGCTCTCTACCGAACCGCCGGCACTAATTTCCGCACATTTGACGACTTTTTGGCTCTTTTGCTCAAAATTTATAGTGTCACAGGATAACCTAGTGCCACTCAATTTTAAACAAAATATCTCAAAAATTCATTCAAATCTGCTGCTTAACTTTTGATAATAACAAAGTTACATAATATAACTTTTTTAAGTTTATTTTAGATAAAAAAGATGCGAGTAAGTAAAAAAAAAATAAAGTGAGATATAGTATGAAAATTTCAATTTCAACAATGCCAGTCGGCGACCATATTGAAAAACTAAAAAATTATGTTAAGCAAATAGAAAGTTTTGCCGATTTTGCACACTTAGATATTTGTGATGGAGAGTATAATACAACCAAATGCTTTTTGCCAGAATATGCACAAAATATCAATCAAAACACAACACTTCCACTAGACTGCCATCTTATGACAAAAAATGCTTTGCAATATGCAAAAGAGTATATATGTGCAGGAGCAAATATTGTCAGTGCACAACTTGAAAGTTTTGAAACAGAAAAAGAAGTCAAAGAATAT
>JAFYCH010000060.1 GCA_017539765.1 Clostridia bacterium | reverse complement strand
TTTCATAATCAATTTCTTCTCTAAAATAATCTTCTACAAACTCAAAATATAAACTATACCGAGATGCTTTTTTTAATGCCAAACCATTAAAACATAATTCTAACTCCTTATATTCATCATTTAAAACATTATACTTAGCCATATTTTTTTCTCCTTTTTTGTCCTTACACAAAAATTATATGTTAAAATAATTGATAAGTAAAATATATTTTTGTTATAATATATATAAGGAGTACTTATGGAAAACATAGATTTGGAACTGTATAGATTATTTTACGTAGTAGCCAAAAATGGCAACATGACAAAAGCGAGTGAAGAGTTGCATATTTCGCAACCTGCAATAAGTCAGTCAATAAAAAAACTTGAAAGCCAACTTGATGGCACACTGTTTTTAAGAAGCAGAAAAGGTATGGAACTTACAGGCGAAGGCAAAATGTTTTATGATTATATAAAAGGTGCACTGGAACTTATTGAAAATGCAGAAAACGAGTTCTCTTCTTTTAAGGACCTTTCTGTTGGAGAAATTAAGATTGGCGCATCAACCACACTTACAAAAACAGTGCTTATGGACGCAATAAAAAAATTCCACGCAAAATATCCAAGCATAGAAATAAAAATAACAAATGACCTGACAAGCAATTTAATTTTGGACCTTTTGAAAGGAAAACTTGATTTTGTAATTTTTAATGAAGGTGACGCAAAAGAAAAAGGTGTTGACATTGAGACTATAAAAAAAATGAAGCATGGTTTTTTGTACAACCCTAACTTCTTTGATGATAATATAAAAGCCATTGAAGACCTGAAAAAATATCCGCTAATTCTTCAACATAAACAGTCAAACAGCAGAAAGTTTTTGGATAACTACACCCTTTCTCAAAATGTTATGTTGGAAGCAAAAACAGAAGTTGTTAGTCAAGATTTGTTGCTTGAATTTACGGACGCAGGTTTTGGAATTGGTTTTGGAATTGTTGACCTCGCACAAAAGACACACCCAAGCCTTAAAGAACTTGAAATAAACAAAAACATTCCCGAATCAAACATCTATCTAGCAAAAAATAAAAACCTGATTTTGCCATTTGCAAGCAAAGAATTTTTGAAGTATATAAAAAAATAATTATTTCTGCCAAAAAAATAAAAAAACTAGTGCATTTTTGCACTGGTTTTTTTGATAAATTACACTATATATTTATTCTCTTCACATATTTCAAATTCTTTTCTGGCTTCTGCCCTTTCCTTTATTTCCATTAAAATAAAGATAACAAGTTCAACAACCAGACATACAATTTCCATAACAAGTGATGCCCATGCATAAACCAAAATGTCATAAACAATCCAAAGTGGTGCAATGCAAAGTGTGCCGATTTTTAAAACTTTTACATTATCAAACCATGGATAAATGCAAACCGTGACTGCTGAAATGCTAGGCAAAATATCATACCAAATTTGATATGTAAAAATTGATATCAAAATGTTTGCAATCACAAAAAATATTGGAATCCAGACACTAGAAAAAAACTTATTTTTTCCTTTTTGTAGATATATCAAATATCTAACTGCTGCAAAAAGACATAAACATGCTGCTGTGTATGAATTAAGCAATAAATACTCAACGCCCAAAACAAAGTTTATCAAAAAACTACCACAGATAAACAATGGCTTCTTTTTTAAAAAAAACATACCAACACCAATAATAAGTGAAACTATACCTAAAATTTGTGCGATTATAAATTTTGCAGTCACAAATTATTTTTAACTCATTTGTAAAAAAATGTCAAACTTTTTAAGATGATTTGTAACCTTAAGAACTGTATCTTAAATATTGACACTCACCAAAAAGGCTAACGTATTGATTATTGATTTCTATAAAACTATTTATGGCTTCTGTAAGTGGTGGCGAAAGTTCAAAAGTGTTGTCATCATCTTTTATTTTGATAAGAAGTTTAAGTATGTCACCAGTAGTATTTATTGCAAGTTTTAAATTATTGCAAAACATTTTTGCTTCTGATTCTATTGATTCAGTTTTTACATTATTTTTTAAAATTTTTGTTAAATTATCATAATTTTGAACAATTTTTGCAGAAATTTCGCTTAAAATAAGCAAAATGTTCGCATTTTTTGTCTTAGCATTTAAATCATTGGTTAAAACTTTTAGGTATTCAATCTTCGCAAAAAGCATGCTTACATCATCAGAACTAATATCACAATTTTTTGTTTTGAGTATTTGGCTTTTTTGAAGCAGACTATATTCTTTTGCCATTTGCTCAAACTTGCTTGTGTCAACCAGACCATCATTATACATATTCATGAAATTATATATTCTTTTGCTTCAGTTTTTGTTAAAAAAAAGAGAGTTATATCTCTCTTCTGTCTTGAAGCGCTTTTGTAAGCGTAACTTCGTCTGCATACTCAATATCACTACCCATTGAAATTCCTTGTGCAAGACGTGTAACTTTTATATCAAGTGGCTTAAGTAGTTTTGCAATATACATACTTGTTGCTTCACCTTCAACATCACTATTTGTTGCCATGATAACTTCTTTTACGTCACCTTTTGACACACGTGCAAGAAGTTCTTTTATTCTGATATCATCAGGGCCTTTGCCTTGAAGTGGATTGATGCAACCATGCAAAACATGATATGTCCCATTATAATTTCTAACTTTTTCCATTGCCAAAATATCTTTTGGCTCTTTTACAACACAAATAATTTCACTTGAGCGAGTTTTGCAAATGCTACAAACATCTTCTTCGCTCCAATTTCCACAAACTGAACAGAATTTTATACTATCCTTTGCATTTATCAAATTGTTTGCAAATTCTACAACTTCATTTCTGTCCATTGATATTATGGAATAAGCATAGCGCTCTGCGGTCTTTTGTCCAACTGCAGGAAGTTTTGTGAAACTGTTTATGAGTTTATCCATACTTTCTATACTATTTTTCATTAAAATCCCATTCCATTTGGTAAATTTGGCATATTTTCTTGTTTTGCTTTATTTACTTGCTCTGCACAACTGTTGACTGCACTTTTGACAAGGTCAGAAAGCATCTCTGGATCTTCTGGATCAATAACTTCTGGCTTAATGTTTATTGAAACAAGTTCATACTTTCCATTCATTGAAGCTTCAACCATTCCACCGCCAACACTGCTGCTGAAAACAGTCTCTTCAATTTCTTTTTGTTTTGCTTCCATTTCTTCTTGCATTTTTTGTGCCTGTCTTAAAAGGTTTTGCATGTTGCCACCACCAAAACCACCTTTAAAATTGTTATACATAATATATTCCCCTTTTATTCAATTTCAATTTTTCCATCAAGCAAAGTGCTTAATTTCTCTTCACGTATTTTTTGTGTGTCTTCTTTTACCACCGCATCAATTTCTGTTATGCCATAATTTTGTTTAAGAAAACTTAAAATTTTGCTTCTGTTTTCTAAAATCATCTTTTGTGCATCAAGTGAAGAACTCTCAAAAATATATTTTCCGTTTTGGATATTTACACTTTTGACATCATTTAACCCCACAAACAAAATCATTTCGCCAGAAGAGCGCATATAACCAATAAGTTCTCCAAAAATCTTTTGAGCATCATTTGTGTTTGTTGTTTGTTTTTCTGCGGTTATATTTTCTTTAACTATTGTTTTTTTTTCTTCTACTTGACTTGGTGCAACAAAACTTACTTCACCCTTTTGTAAACTATCAACCTTTTGTTTTAACATTTCAAGTTCCAAATTGTCATTGTAGAAAAGTGAAAGCAATGTCGTTTCAACAAAAATTTTTGTATCGTAACTATATTTTATTTGTGACAAATTGTCGCAAATCTTTTTTAAACTATCAAGCAAAAATTTTTCTGAAGCATTATCGGCAATGTATTTATAGTTTTCCAAAATGTTTGCTGGCACTTTGAAATCGTAATCTTTTGCAAGTTTAAATGTAAGAGCATTTTTGAAATAATCGCATAAATCTGCCAAAAATACATTAAAATTCTTGCCTTCTTCATACATTTTATCAACTTTTTTCAAAATTTTTCCGCCATCTTTTGAAATTATGGCTTTTGAAATTTCAAAAAGTGTTTCGTCATCAGTCAATCCCAAACAGTCTTGAACTGCCTTGTATGTTATGTTATCGCCCGAAAATGCTTTGCACATTTCGGCAACACTTAATGTGTCACGCACACTGCCATTACCTGCTTTTGCAATAAGTTCAAGGGCTTTTGGTTCATAACTGATTTTAAGTTTGTCAAACACATTTTTAAGTAGGTTTGAAAGGTCGTCTATGCCAACAAGTTTAAAATCAAAGCGCATACATCTTGAAAGAATTGTTGACGGAAGTTTATCCGGCTCTGTTGTTGCCAAAATAAAAATTATGTGCTCTGGTGGTTCTTCAAGTGTTTTTAAAAGTGCATTGAAAGCACTGTCTGTAAGCATGTGGACTTCGTCTATAATATAAACTTTGTACTTGCCTACACTTGGAAGATAACCAACTTTTTCTCTCAAATCTCTTATTTCATCAACACGGTTATTGCTGGCTGCATCAATTTCCATTATGTCAAGATTGTAGCCATCTGAAAGTTTTTTGCAAACTTCACACTCTCCACATGGCGAACCATTTTTTGGATTAAGACAGTTTACTGCCTTGGCAAAAATTTTTGCACAAGAAGTTTTACCTGTTCCCCTTGTTCCACAAAAAAGGTAGGCATGACTGATTGTTTTACTTTGAATTTGATATGTCAAAGTTTTTACAATATGGTCTTGCCCAATAACTTCATCAAATGTTCTTGGTCTAAATTCTCTATATAATGCTAAATGTGCCATACTTTTTTATTATACTAAATTTAATAATTTGTGTCATCTAAAAGATGCAAAAGTTTTGAACGAATTCTTGAAAGTGCGTTGTCAACGCTTTTTTTGCTAACTTCACACTCAGTGGCAATGTCATCGTATGACATGCCAGAACAATACTTTATCAGAACTTTAAGTTCAAATTCACTCAAATTGCTCTGGATCTCTTGATTTATAAACTCGCCTTTTTGTTTTGAAATTACAAGTTCTTCTGGGTTTTCAATATCACTAATTGTGTCAAGTGTACTGATTAGTTCATCATCTAATAGTTCTGCAAACATTTTACCTTTTATGGTTTTGGTCTTTCTTATTGCAGAAAGCATCTGTCTTGTTATGCAAAGTGAAGCAAAAGTTTTGAAACTTGCTTCTTTGCTGTCGTCATAACTTTGAATGGCTTTATAAAGCCCAATCATACCTTCCTGCACCAAATCATCATACTCGCCGCCCATTGCAAAATATTGCCTTGCAATTTTGCTGACAAGTGGTTTGTATCGGGTTAACAAAACTTCCATTGACGCTTCATCTGTTTTTGCTAATTTTAACAGTTCTTTTTCTTCCATATTTATATAAATATATTTTCTCCGTTTTAGTTACTTCTTTGTCTAACAACTTCATAAATCGCAACTGCCCCAGCAACTGAAGCATTTAAGGAATTAACTTTGCCAAACATAGGCAAACTCAAAATTCCGTCACAAAGTTTTTTTGATAGTTCACTCATTCCAAAACCTTCACTTCCAACAACAAGAGCAACTGGCATTGTTAAATCGGTCTTGTATATTTCTGTTCCGTTGGCTTCAAGCCCAAACACCCAAATTTGTTTTTGCTTAAGTTTTCTGATGCAATCATTAAGATTTGTAACACGAGCGATTTTCATATTGAAGCATGCGCCTGTGCTTACCTTTATAACTGTTTCGTTTATTTGACAAGACCTGTTTTTTGGAAGCACAATACCATGCACACCAGCACACTCGCAGGTTCTTATCAAACTGCCCAAATTGTGTGGGTCTTCAATGCCATCACAAAGCAAAATGAAAGGTGTTTGATTTTTGCTTTCTGCAAATGCAATAATGTCATCTAAGTCACTGTATTGATAGCCACTAACAAAAGCAATTACGCCTTGATGATTTTTAACCGTACTTTCCCTGTCAAGTGCCTCTTTTGGTAAATATGATATTTTTATTCTTTGTTTTTGCGCCTTTGAAATTATGTCGGTCAAACTGTTTTTTGCAGATTGCTCAACCAAAAGTTTGTCTATTGGTGTATTTGATCTAAAAAGTTCTAAAACCGCATTTTTTCCTTCTACTTTCATAGTTCCTTTTCCATCTCACTTTTACATAAATCTAAAATTTCATATAATCTTTCTGTTTGATTGGTTAAATATAAATATCCAAGCAGTGCCTCAAAACTTGTACTCTTTTTATACTCTTCCAAATTACTGTTTTTTGCAACATTGTTTGTTTTGGCGTTTCTGGCAGAAAGCACCACATTATGCTCTTCTTCCGTCAGTTTATCTTCCAAATATATAAGCAACTTTTTTTGATAACTTGCTTTGACAAATTTTGTAGTTTCCGTATGAAGTACACCAGCCTTTGCCGTACTGATATCTGCAAGATATGTTCTTACATACAAACTAAAAACAGCATCTCCAACAAAAGCAAAAACAAGTGCATTTTTGTCTAGGCTTTCCGCTTTGGAAATGTAATCTCTGTTGCTTTTTATAAAGTCCAAAAAATTATTCATAGAATAATTATAACATAAAAAAAGTGTTTTGGAAAACACTTTGTAGGTTAAAACCAAGCAAATATATATTGATTTAATATCAAAACAACCGAAAGCACAATAAGATATGCTCCAAACCAAACAAATTTTGCTTTTTTGATAACCTTTAACATAAACTTTATGGCAATATAACCAGATACTGCACTAAATAAAAAGCCAGCAAGCAAAATTGGAAATGATATATTCAAACTCCCCGCACCAATATCAAAAAGTTCAAAAATCAAACTGCCCAAAATTGCAGGAATACTCATCAAAAAGCTAAACTCTGCACCCTCACTTCTTCTTATGCCTTGTGTCATGCCTGCCGTGATTGTACTTCCGCTTCTGCTTATGCCTGGAAAGATTGCAAGACCCTGAAAAAGCCCCATAACCACAGCATTGCCATAACCTAAATTTTTGTATTGATAGTTGTGCCTTGCCGAATAATCTGCAATAAACATAATAACTGCCGTCACAAAAAAACCAACAAACAAATAGTCGCCTTGAAAAGAATTTTTGACTGCGTCCTTAAACAAAAACGCAATCAAAACTGTGGGTATTGTTGCAATAACAAGTTTTTGTGCTTTTTCACAAAACGGATGCTTGATAATTTCAAAAATACTTTTGTAATAAACAACACAAACAGCGACAAGAGTGCCAAGATGCAAAACGATATCAAAAAATAAACAATCAATATTTACTCCAAATATCCTTTGAAAAAGCACTAAATGACCACTGCTGCTGACTGGCAAAAATTCTGTCAGACCCTGAACTATTGCCAAAAAAATTGCTATATAAATTGTCATACAATAAAGTATGCTGAGTTTTGTAGAAATATGGCAAAAAAAGAAATAAAAAATAAATTTTTGAACATAAAAAAACCGTAAGAAATTACGGCTTTTTGTTATAATTTTTTCTCATTTATATTTGTTTCTGTAAATTGATAATCGTTTGTTGCTTGATTTTCTCCAAGAGCATTTAAAAGTTTTGCATTAAGCTCCATTCTGTCTTGAATTTTGCCAGCTTTCCTTTGGTATTCCTCAACAATATTCATAAATTGCTGTTGACCTTTTTCAAGTGCATTTGAAAGAATGATTTGTTGATTTTGAACTTCAAATCCCAAAACTTTTTGCATAATCTTTTTGTTGGTGTTAAACAATTCTTGACTTAATCTTGGGAATCTTCTTTCAAAACTTAAAATGTTGTTGCAAATTACAAAATTGTCTGCATACTTTACTGAAGGGAAAATATTGTTTTGAACAAAACCATTTTGTGCTTTTGTAAAGAAGTCTTTATCTACCTTGATTAAATTTTCAAAGAACATTTTGTCAACATTTATATGTTTTTCTTTTACACCCAAAAATACAACATTTCCGCTTTCAACAAGTGGTCTAACATTTTCAAGACTGAATTTCTTTTTGATGTCAACCTTAAAATTGTCAGCAAGTGCATTGTATGCAAGCCAAATATTTTGTTCTTCCATTTGATTTGTTGCTGGATTTAAAACATATTTTGTGTAATAATATGGAGAATATAAAAGTGTGTTTATATACTTTCTGTTTGCAACTTTTGAAAGCAAATTTCTTGAGATGCAATCTACCATATCAACATTATTACTGTGAGTTATATTATCAAAACCATTATTGTTTAAAATCTGGCAAATTTTTCTTGGGCTATATTTCTGAGCGAAAGCGTAAAAAATCCTAGCATCTTTGTTGCTAGACATTTGATCAATCACTCTCATAATTTCCATTATATCACTTTGTTGATATGTGATAATCTCAGTGTTATTTCCCATATACAATTATATTGTACACTACTAATCTTTATTTGTCAATACTCATTATAATATATATTATATAATATTTTTGAATATTTGCCATAACTTGTAGTTATATTATATGTTATCCCTCCACTCTTTGTATAACGCCATTTTTGTTGGTATATTTACGTTTTTTGTTAATTTCAATTTTCTTTTCAATTTGCTCTTCTAAAGAAAATCCGAGCATTTCACTTATGCCTAGAAGATAAAGTGCAACATCAGCAAGCTCCAGTCCTAAATCTTCCTTCTTTTTATTATATGCATCAAATGCTTCGGCGACTTCTCCATATAGCAAATTAAATTCTAAATTTATGTTACCCACATCCCAGCCGTGATTAATTTTGTTTTGAATAACTTCTTTTTGCTTCTCATTTAAATCTATCATATTAACCTTCTTTTTTTGATTTTAAAACCATCAACCAACTCCATTATATCACAACTAATAAAAAATGGTTGCATAAAAAACAAAAAAAATATAAAATATATGTATGGAAAATTTAGAAATTCAAAAACCAATTCAAAAAACATATTATATTCATTCAAACGAGATTTCTCGACTTGAAGAGCTTATCAAGCTTATGCCAAATTATGCAACAGTCAAAAAAACAAACTTGACAATTATTGACTACTTTTATGAAACTCCAGACAGACTTTTGGAACAACTTGACGCCAGCATAAGAGTAAGAGTTTGTGGCGACAAACAAACACTAAGCATCGTTTGCAAAAACAACGGCGAAAGACGAGAGTTTGAAACAGAAATGCACTATGGCGACAAAATAGAAAAAAATTACATTTTGTTTTTGGAAGACAAACTGCAAGATATCTATGTAAATAGAATAGATGCCGATATTGCCAGAATGCTTAAAAACCTTAAAATATTTATGCATATAACCACTGATAGAAAACAACTTGAAATAATCAACAACTCTGGTTTTAAGGGCATTGTAAATATTGACTATGTGTTATTTACAACAAAAAGACAAAATGTGCCAGATAATATACTTGAACTTAAGATGGATTGCGTAAATGATATTGCCAACAAGACTGCTTTTGACAGAATGGTTTTCACACTTGAACAAAAACTTACTCTTTTGCCTATGGACGAAACAAAGTACGAAGCAGGAAAAAGAGTTTTTAGATTTGAATACTAAATTTTACTACTCTATTAAATTAAAAATGACTACAGAATTTGTAGTCATTTTCTTTTTTCTAAATCTTCCTGTTCTTGTGTATCTTCCAAAACTTGACCGTATTTTTTGGAAATTTTTAAATAATCCTTCAGTTTTGAATCGCTTTGAACATTTTTTTTGTTGATTTTTAATCTTGTTGTATCATTTTTTATATAATCCAAAAGTACATCAGGTGAAAAAGAATAATATAGATAATCATTTTTAAGTTTTGGTAAATTTAGTATATAAAACATAAAGTCATTTTTATAATTTTCGTTTTCTGGTTTTCCTCTCTCAATGAGATCATGCAAAATTGCAGTGTTATATATTTTTTGACTATCTGGTGTTTGTAAATACTCAGAAGAACTAAAGAACAAAAGTGCAGAAAGTTTTTCATAATCATCAAACTCTTTCATTGCCATTCTGTAGTTTTTATCAAAAGTCTCCGCATTGCTTAAAGATAAAAGGTCTGTGGCAGAATTTGCCCTTGTATCAAAATTATTTATCTTCTTGTCAAAGCAATAATTCATGACAAAACTAGATAAACCGTTTGTTTCATTGACACCAAATTGATAATTTTTAAATTTTTTTATAAATATCTCTTTTGCAATTCTATTAACATTGTAAGACGTTCTTGATGATAACAACTCGACCATCTCTTTTATTTCTGAACTATTTAAAAAGTCATCTAAAGTCGCATTTTGATGCTTCGCTGCAAATCTGTTATGTTGCATCTCATACAATGTATTATAACATCTGATTAACATGTCAAAATTTAAAGAGGATTCTTCCTTTATAAGTTCAAGCACTTTGTCAAATTGAAACATTAACATTTCGACCTGAGATTTTGGAGAGTGATAAGTGTTGCTTAAGTATTCAACAAATTTGTTATATTCGCCTTTTATGTAAAACTTGAATATTCTATTTTTGATATCTGAGTCAATAACCACTTTTCCGTCTTTTTCTCGCATACAGAAAATTGCAAATATATTTACAAGATGCGTATATATTGAATCTTGTGGGTATTCTTTATTTTTTGAGTGTAAAATATCATATGTAAAAAATTCAGTTGCTGCCTCATTTATTGCATCGCCAAAATCTACTCGCAAAAAACCATTTATGTAATCATTTGCCAGATAATTATTGTATCTTCCTTTTAGTCCAATTGTTGTGTCATTTTTATTAAATTGTGAAAATTTATATTCATTGTTTGAACAAGCATGCAGCGTCTCATGCAAAATTGTGTTTTGTTCTATATTTTCTTGACCATAAATAAAAACCCTGTGTGTATCTGGAGAATACTTTGCGGCATTCTGTCCATAGTCTTTCAAAAACTGATATTTTAAACTTGTTAATCTCCCTTTTGTAAGAAAATATGATAAAACATCAAGATTTTTAGCTCTTTCAAAAATCCATTTGCTTGCATTTTTTTTGTAGAAATATGTCTTTATAATATCTCCCAACGTCGGATCACGCTTAACTTCATCTTCCATTTCCATACTCTTATTATATCAACAGTTTTATGTTAAGTCAATATTACAATTTAATTCGCTATTTTTTAACAATTGACACAAAAACTTTTTGTTTTTTTATGCTTTTGTGTTATTATAATTTCGGTGACTAACCAAAGAGGTGTAAAAATGAATAATTCAAACATTCTTGCAATTGAATTTGGAATAAGAGAAGACCATGCAGAAAACATTGTTAAACTTATTGACGAAGGCTGTACTATTCCATTTATTGCAAGATACAGAAAAGAACTCACAGGAAGTTGTGACGACCAAACATTGAGAGCATTTGCAGATAGACTTAACTATTTGCGAAATATGGACAAAAGAAAAGAAGAAATTATAAAACTAATTGGCGACCAAGGAAAATTGACTGACGAAATTAAAGAAAAAATTGAAAAGGCTAACACTCTTACAGAACTTGAAGATATATATAGACCATTTAGACCTAAAAGAGAAACAAGAGCAACAAAGGCAATTGCAAAAGGACTTGAACCACTTGCAAAAATCATACTTGCTCAAAAACTCAAAGAAGGCAAACCACTTGATATTGCAAAAGAATATGTAAACAATGATGAAGATGAGAAAAAGAGAGTTTCAACAGCCGAAGAAGCACTTCAGGGTGCACTTGACATTATTGCAGAAATCATCAGTGACGATGCAGAAGTAAGAAAACTTTTGAGAAAATTTTTGCAAGACACAGCAGTTATTGAAACAACACTTAAAGAAGCAGAAAACTTTAAGACTTACGAAATGTATGACGGCAGAAAAGAAGCAATAAAAACAATACCAAGCCACAGAATACTTGCAATCAATCGTGGAGAAGCCGAAAAGTGTCTAAAAGTTGACATCACAGCAAACCATGACAAATGCATAAGCATTGTTGCAAGCAAATATATAAAGGGCGAAAGCATCTTTACAGACTGTATGAATGCAACTGTGGTAGATAGTTTTGACAGACTTATTATGCCAAGCCTTAGCACAGAACTTAGAAACGAACTTACTGACCGTGCAAATGAGCAAGCAATAAATATGTTTAAAGTAAACCTTAAACCACTTTTGATGCAACCACCACTCAAACACAAAACAATTTTGGGCTTTGACCCTGGATATAGAACAGGTTGCAAACTTGCAGTTATTGACGAAAACGGAAAAGTGCTCGACAAAGGCGTAGTATTTGCTACCCCACCACAAAACAAAATTGAAGAAAGTGAACAAATTATTTTAAATCTTATTGACAAATACAAAATTGATTGCATTTCAATTGGAAACGGAACAGCAAGCAAGGAAAGTGAAATCTTTATTGCAAACCTTATCAAAAAAGCACACAGACCAGTAAGCTATATGGTTGTAAGCGAAGCAGGTGCCAGTGTTTACAGTGCAAGCAAACTCGCCGCAGAAGAGTTCCCAGAATTTGACGTAACAACAAGAAGTGCAGTTTCTATTGCAAGACGTCTTGAAGACCCACTTGCAGAGCTTATCAAAATTGACGTAAAGAGCATTGGCGTTGGACAATATCAACACGATATGCCACAAAAAAGACTTACTGAAGTTTTGGACGGAGTTGTTGAAGATTGCGTAAACAGCGTTGGTGTTGACCTTAACACAGCAAGCCCTGCCCTACTTTCTAAAGTAAGTGGATTAAACAGTGGAATTGCAAAAAATGTGGTTAAGTATAGAGAAGAAAATGGTGCATTTAAAAACAGAAACGAACTTAAAAAAGTAAGCAAACTTGGTGACAAGGCATTTGAACAATGTGCAGGCTTTTTAAGAATAACAAATGGAAACAATATTTTAGATAACACTGCTGTCCACCCAGAAAGCTATGACGCTGCAGAAAAACTTTTGAAACATTTTGGTATGACAGACGAAGATGTCAAAAACGGAAATGTAACTCATCTTGCAGAACTTGTAGAAAAAGCAGGACTTGCAAAAACCGCAAAAGAACTTGGCGTTGGAGAACCAACACTTCAAGATATTGTAAGCGAACTTCAAAAACCAGGTCGAGACATAAGAGACAGTTTGCCAGCACCTATGCTGAGAACAGACGTTATGAGTATAAATGACTTAAAACCTGGTATGGTACTTACTGGAACAGTAAGAAACGTTATTGACTTTGGTGCATTTGTTGATATTTCTGTTCACCAAGACGGACTTGTTCACATAAGTCAAATTTGCGACAGATACATCAAACACCCAAGCGAAGAACTTTCTGTTGGTCAAGTTGTTAAAGTAAAAGTACTTTCTGTTGACCTAGAAAAAAATAGAATTTCTCTCACAATGAAAAACATTGAAGAAGAACAAGCATAATTTATTATTTTAAGCACAAAAAAACTCAAAGCGATAAACTTTGAGTTTTTATATGTTTTAAAATCCATTTTCTTCTTTATATTCTTCTTTAAGTTTTTCTTGTCTTAAAATCATTTGCTTATATGCATCTCTATAATAAAGCTTTTGCATTTCTTTAAATTTTTCATCTTCTTTTGGAGAATAATCTTCAAGCAATTCAACATTCTTTCCCAATTTTTTTGAAAATACTGTATAATCATCATAATGTGTAAGTGTGGCATAAAAGTAAGCAATAACTTTGGTATCCTTTATACCCGCATTATAAAAATCTTGTACTCTTGGCGCACAATCTCTGCTAATATTTGCTCTGAACATAGAAAACATATTACCCGTATCTTCTAATTTATCACAACAAAATTCGTCGCCATTTTTTATCAATTCTTCAAAAAGAGCCGTTGTCTTTTTGTAGCCCAACAAATTTAAATCAAAATCTTTAACTTCGTTTTCCATATTTTTCCCCTACATTAATATTATATATTAACAAAATATTTTTGTCAATATGCAAAAATAATTTATCTTTAGTCTTGTTTATTGCTTCGTTCGGCATCAATCTTTTGTTTGAGAAGCTTGTATTCGTCTCGCAAATTTTTTGAAAACTTGCAACCGCAGTAGTCTTGACGATATAAATTATATTTTTTGCTGAGTTCTATGCTGTGTCTGTAACCATCTTCTTTTTTGAAATCACTGAAAAGATATTTCACACCGACCGAATTTGAAACTTCTTCACCAATCTCGTTGAGTGTTGCACTATGTTTATATGGACTAACCGTGAGTGTTGTGGTGAAATAGTCAAATCCATTTTGCTTTGCATACTCCCCTGTTTTTTGAAGTCTTAGTCTATAACACTTGTGACAACGCTCTCCACCTTCTTGCAAATTTTCAAGTCCACGTGACAGTTCATCAAACTTTTCGCTGTCATAGTCAGCATCTACAATTTTTATGTTTGGGTGCACAAGTGATAAGTATTTTTTTTCTTCGTTAAGTCGTCTTTCATATTCTTCAAACGGCGAAATGTTTGGGTTATAGTAAAAAACTGTTATATCAAAATATGGCTCAAGCACACTTAAACAATGACTTGAACATGGTGCACAACAAACATGAAGCAAAAGTTTGGGTTTGCTTTTTGTGTCTATTTTTTTTGTTATGGTCAAAAATTCTTGATAATAATTTCTTGTCATAGTATAATTTTATCATTAAAATAAAAAAAATCAAGCAAAAGGAAAGTTTATGAACAAAATTGTTGTAATAACTGGTGGAACCAGTGGAATTGGAAAAGAAATGGCTAATCTTTACGAAAAGGACGGCGACAAAGTATATGCTCTTGCAAAAGACGTAGGTGAAGAAACCGAAACTACTTTTGAATGCAATGTTTGTGACGAAGAACAAATAAAAAGATGCATAGAAAAAATTGCAAAAAAAGAAAAGCGCATAGACGTTGTTGTAAATTGTGCAGGTTATGGCCTTGCAGGTGCATTGGAACTGACCAAACTGGAAGATGCAAAAAGACAATTTGACACAAACTTTTTTGGAACATTTTTGGTTAACAAATATGCAATACCCCATATGCAAAAAAATTCTGTGATTGTAAACATCTCAAGTGCCTGTGCATTGTTTCCACTACCATACAGAGGACTTTACTCTGCAAGCAAAAGTGCCGTTAACCTTTACAGCGAAAGTCTTGCCATGGAACTTGCTGACGCTCAAATAAAAGTAGTTTCAATTTGTCCAGGCGACACAAAAACAAACTTTGTAAAAAACAGAATAAAAGTTTTTGAAACAAACGAGAGATATGGCGATAGAATTCAAAAGAGCATAAACAAAGTTGATGGCAACCAAGAAAAGCGTATGACCCCAGAATATGTTGCAAAAAAGATTGTGAAAATTTCAAAAAAGAAAAACCCTAAAACAATGTATATCATTGGTGCGAAATATAAATTCTTATACTTTTTAAATAGAATAATGCCAAAAAGAGTTATGCTACATTTCACAAGCAAAATGTTTAATAAATAAAAAAATTGTAGAAAAATCTACAATTTTTTTGATAATTTTAAACAATTTTAAAAATTTTCTTCGTTTTTATGCTTTGCATCAAAAGTGTTATTACACTTCTCCATAAATTTTTTTGCTGACTTGATAAGTGATGTCGCATCTTCTTTTCCGTATTTTTTTGGATATACATACATATTTCTTCCAATGTATGCAATATCTGTACGTTGATTCAAAATTGACAATCCATTATTATGAACCAATGTTAAATAATTTGCTGTATCTGGGAGTCCTTCTTTTATATTACCATCTTCTGTAAACACTTCGCTATCTTTTGGAAATTTGTCTCTACATATTACTTTGATAGCATCTGTGACTTCTTTTGGAAATATACCTGTGACATTTTGCTTTCCGAAAAGTTGATTCTGAATTTCATATTCATATCCGTCTAAAATATTATTTATTCTTGCGAGAACTTTTAAGTATTCTTTTACACCTTTTTCCGTTCTCCAATCGCCAAGTTTGTTTACATCATCAATCAATTCATTTATGGTTTTGTATATGCTTTTTTGACGCAAATTTCCACCTTTTTTCCAACAATCTATAATATCTTCTATGCTCATATCATGCGTGATTTCCAATGGTGCGTCATTCAATGTGACTCTAACACGCCAATCTGTATTATAATTTTGAATTTCCTGTTGTATTTCTGGTATAATTTGTTTAGGAATATTACCACCAAGAAAAGCACGCATATATACTATGCCTTCTTTTTCATCAATTTCTTCTATTTTTACATATTTCATATATATTCCTCTCTGTCAGTATTTTAGCATAGAAACTCTTATGTGTCAATAGTGTTTTTGAATATGTTATAAACTCTTTAAAACTTCTTGAACGTCTCTCATGTCACACTTGCCAGCAAAATTTGCCTTAAAATGTTTCATAACTGAGCCAATACTTTTGTCTTCAAGTTTTTCCATCTCTGCCCTAATTTCTTCTTTGCTCATCATCTTTGGCAAAAACTCGTTAAGAGCTGCAATTTGTGCGTCCAAATCTTTTACGCCATCAGCTCTGTTTGCTTTTGCATAAAACTCTCTTTCTTCTGCAAGTTCTTTTAAAAGTTTTTGAAGAATTTGAACCATATCCGCATCAGCAAACTCTTTGCCTTGTGCCTTGAGTTCAATTTGTGCAAGCATATACTTGTTGACTGCAATTGAATATGCAGTTTTTTTAGACTCGTCGTGTTCTTTCATTGCAACGAGTTTTGCTTTTTTTATTTCATCAATAATCATAAATTTTTATCCTCCTCCTTAACAAAATTTAATTTGATTATATCCAGTAGTTTTTCAGTAAATTTTTGTGTGTTTTCGGAAATTAATATGTTTGGTTTGTTTTCTTTGTACCAATCAAGAACATCTCCATAATTATTGTCTCTTATGCTAAAAGACCACCAATCACAAACCATTTCTACAATATATTTTTTAGGCATATCCAAAGCCTTTGTTTTTCCGCTGCCTTTTCTTAAAACCCAATATTGATGGTGATGTGGATTTTTGTGTTGATGATGGAGCCATGCATATTCAAAATCATCTTTTGACTTTTCTTTATCTCCAAAAAAGTATTCGCAATATGCATAAAACTCTTCATCGCTAAATTTTGATGCATCGTGCTTTTTTATTTGTTTTTCTAAATCAAGCATTTCTTCTGGAGAAAAGAACTCAGTTAAATATGGTTTTAATAACTTAAATGCCTTATTAACATTACTGATATGTTCAATATTGTATTCATAATTTTTCTTTTCTTTTTCCGATTTCAAAAACATTTTTATCATAAAATACTACCTTTTAAGCATTTAACTTTTTGTCCAAATAATCCTTTATTTCTTCAACTTTGATTGTATCCTGTTTCATTGTGTCACGGTCACGAACAGTCACTGTGCCCTTTTCAAGTGTGTCAAAGTCAATTGTAATGCAATATGGCGTACCAATTTCATCTTGACGACGATAACGCTTTCCGATACTACCTGCTTCGTCATAAGTTGCCATAAAGTTGTTTTGTATAGTTTTGTAAATTTCTTTTGCTTTGTCGCTTAAATTTTTTTGAAGTGGTAAAATTGCAACTTTGTATGGTGCAATTTGTGGTGCAAAGTGCATAACAATTCTTGTCTCGCCATCTTCAAGTTGTTCTTCATCGTATGCTTCACAAAGCAGTGCTAGTACAAGACGGTCACAACCAATTGAATATTCAATGTCGTTTGGCACATATCTTTCATTTGTAAATGGGTCAAGATATATCATGCTCTTTCCACTAAACTCTTGATGTCTTGAAAGGTCCCAAGCTGAACGATTGTGAATACCATTAAGTTCGTTCCAACCCATTGGGAACAAATATTGAATGTCACAAGCTGCTTTTGCATAATGTGCAAGTTTGTCGTGGTCTTTAAATCTTAAATGTTCTGGCTTTAGACCAACACTTGTTGCAAAATCCCACGCTTTTTGTTTGTATTCGTTATAGAACTTCTCGCCATCTTCTTCTTTGCAAAAAAATTGATGTTCCATTTGTTCAAATTCGATAGTTCTGAAAATAAAGTTTCCTGGAGTAATTTCATTTCTGAAAGCCTTACCAATTTGAGCAATTCCAAAAGGAACTTTTGCACGAGTTGTTCTTTGAACGTTTAAAAAGTTAACAAATTCACCCTGTGCTGTTTCTGGTCTTAAATAAATTACGTCTTGATTGTCTTCTGTAACACCACGTTTTGTTGAAAACATAAGATTAAAGTTTTTGATTTCTGTAAAATCACATTTTCCACAATTTGGGCACTTGATTTGATGCTCCATAATATAAGCATACATTTCTTCTTTGCTCATTGCATCGACAGCCATTTCTATGTCGTGCTTTTTGTTGTAATCTTCAATAAGATTATCTGCTCTGTGTCTTGTTTTGCAGTTTCTGCAATCCATTTTTGGGTCAGTAAATGATGCTGTGTGACCACTTGCGTCCCAAACACGGCTGTTCATAAGTATTGCCGCATCAACACCAAAACTGTTTTCTGAACATTGAACAAATTTTTTCCACCATGCTCTTTTGACGTTATTTTTAAGTTCTACACCAACAGGACCATAATCCCAAGTATTTCCCATACCACCATAGATTTCACTTCCTTTAAAAATGAAGCCTCTGCTTTTGCATAGGTTCACAATTTTGTCCAAATTTTCTAGTTTTTCCATATTTTTTTCTCCTTTTTTTGTATTTGTTAAAGTAAAAAATCCCAAGTGTCAAAAATACTTTAACACAAGGGACGATATTAACCGCGGTTCCACCCTATTTAACACACAAAGTGTGCTCTCTTTTTATTTGTTTTTATTCGCTCCAAAGACGCCACTCTTTATCAACGCTTAGTTCCATAATAGACCCAAAAATAATTTTTGTCAATAGAATTTAGAAAATATTTTATATGCTTTTTAAATAAAGTTATTCTTCTACAAAAATATCTATAATATTATATAATATATAACACATTTTGCGTAACAACCAATTGATGTTGTTTGACAAAAAAAATTTATTTGATATAATTATATTAAGGCAGAAAAATTCACGAATAGGAGCATATATGAAAATAAAAATAACAGCAGATAGCACCGCAGATTTGTCACAAGAACTTGCGGATAAATTTGATATTGGAATTATTCCACTTGTTGTAAATTTGGGAGAAGAAGAATATTTGGACGGCGAAACAATAAACCCTGACATGATTTATGACTATGTAAGAAAAACAAAGAAATTGCCAAAAACAAGCGCCGTAAACACAGTGCAATATAAAGAACATTTTGAAAAATATTTATCTGGTGGATATGATGCAATAATCCATTTTAATATTTCAAGTGAAATGAGCACAACTCACAACAACGCAAAACTTGTTTGCGAAGAAATGCAAAATATCTTTGTTGTTGACAGCAGAACACTTTCAACCGGCACCGCTCTTCTTGCAATGTATGCAAGTGAACTTGCACAAACCGGAAAATACTCTCCTCACGATATTGTTGAAATGGTCGAAGCAAGACGAAACACAAACCAAACAAGTTTTATTATTGACCGTCTTGAATATCTATATCGTGGAGGAAGATGCAACACCATTGCTCTTCTTGGAGCCAACCTTCTTAAAATTAAGCCAAGCATAGAAGTGCACGAAGGCAAAATGGGCATGGCAAAAAGGTATATGGGCAACTTCCAAAAATCTGTTATGAAATATGTTGCCGATACACTTGCAAAATATAACAACCCAGACTATACAAGAGTATTTATCACTCACACAGAAATTGACCCAGAAATTGTTGAAGAAATAAAAAAATACTTAAAAGAAAACACGAGGTTTAAAGAGATTTTGGAAACCACGGCTGGTTCAACTGTAACAAGCCATTGTGGCCCACATACTATTGGAATACTTTATTTGAACGATGGTGAAAATCACTACTAAAAAACGCTCGTTTTGAGCGTTTTTTTTAATTTTCTTTGATAAATTATTTTTTGATGTCTTCTTCTGGAGTAGCAGCTTTTATATCAAAATTATAATTCATATACTTAAGAGATTCTTTGCTGAAAAAATATAGTTTATTATTATATATTAGTGTCATCAGTGGAGTATGTCCTGTATAAGATTTGTTAATCATCTTGTCACAAAAACTTGTTTGAACAACAGTATATTTGTTGATGTTATACAATTTGCCATACTTATCAGTCTTTATGCATGGTTTCATATCTTTAATGTTGGCAAAATCTATATTTTGACTTTCAGTTTTAAATTTTGATGGATAATAAATTTGGTATGCATTGGTGCTTGCAGTGTTATCACCAATTTTGTCGGCATGTTTTGCCAATTTATCAAATACACCTTGAGTGATTTTTTTATCTCTTAGCAAGTCATTATAAAAATGCATATTTGAAAGATGGGTATCGCTGCCAAAACTGATGTCATAATTATTTTTTGCGGCATAAATTAAATAATTTCTCAAATTTTCTCTATCGACAATATTTGATTTTCTTATTTCAAAACCATCAAACTTGATACCATTTTTCTTACATAGTCTAAAGAATAATTCAAGCTTTAAAAGTTTTTGTTTTGAACCTTGCAATTTTAACGTATCAACACAACCATAATCATACAAATCTTTTTTTATTTCTTTATATTTTGATTTTGATACCAACTCTCTATCAGTATCTCTAAACGCATTAACTGGAACCGATTTGCCATCTGTATATTTAAACACCAGGTCAGGATGAGCCAAAATCAAATGTCCACCTGTTTTTTTAATAATGCCATTTATTTCTTCAAGTGCAGTTCTTATGTCTGGTGTAGCGTCTTTGTTTGAGCTTGGATATGGTGTAATAAGTCTGTCTAAACTGATTACTCCATGCTTATTTCTGCCAAGTGTTGTTTTTGATAATCCATCAATTGAAAGTTTTTCAATTTTCTTATATAATTCAGGTTGATTATACTTTAATGAAAATTTTACCAAATTTATAAATTGGTTTCTCATTACATCTCTAGATTTTGTATTGTTTAAAAGCTCTGCTATTTCTCTGTTTGTAATTTTTGTACCAATATTTTTGTTTAGTATTGATTTTGCCATGTATAGTCTTTCGCCAAAATTCTCCATAAATACACCAGAGACAAAGAACTGTGATGTAGATTTTTTTACGCAATTAAATCTAGCATTCTTTAATATTCTAGAACGAATAAACTGCTGAATATCTTTGTTGGTAAAATGTTTTTTACCTAACGAAAGCATAACATTATCTATATTTATTTTTTTAAGAAAAGCTTTTTCTTTTGACATTATTTCGGCAGCTAATGTTGCAAATTGTTCATCAAATTTGTCAGATGTCAGTCCATAATTCAACTTGCTGTAAAACTCTTCAATATTTATAGATTTTCCAATATTCTTTTCAAGTTCGGTAATTGCAAGCATTACATTAATTTCTCTTGAAAATCTATATTGAGATGGTATGAGCCCGCCATAAAAACCATGTTTTTTGTCAACAAAGAATTCTAGACTTTTAAGTTTTGATGAAACTTCTTCTACATTTTTACAATCAGAAAAAGCAAAATCTTTATTCTCAAAAATTTTTTCAGCCAAATAATAGATTACTCTACTCTGTAAGTCTCTGCTGCCAAGCCTGCTGTTACCAAATTTGTCAACCAATTCTTTAATATCTATTTTTGTGCCATATTGAGAATTCAATTTCTTACAAAAATCCGTTATGATATATTTGTTTGAAGGTTCTTGTGTTGGCACTTGAAAAGTTCTGATTTTTGAGAGATCTTTTAATTCTTCGCAATCTAACCACTTTTTTATGGACTCTTCGCTGGACATATCAGCATAAGCCAAAACATGAGCCACTTCAAAAACTCCATCTGTTGCATGAGTAAGTTTTGCATTCGCTTCCATACCCAATATAATTTTTACGTTTGGATATTTGTTTTGTAATTCCTTGTATTTTTCATAGGTCATAATATTGCAATCGTGCTCGGTAAATGCAATGACAGCTTTTCTTTTTTTGCTCTCTGCAAAACGTTGAAAATATGCGCAAATATGGTCATAACTTGCAGTGGCATAACCATCTTTATAAACTGAGCCTATTCCATGAATATGAAAATCTACAATATTTCGCATCTTTTCTCCTTTTTAATATGTCTCCATAATATCTTCAATAATACTTCTGGTGTCATCTTGGTTTGCATTAATCAAATCTTTTTCTATTATTTTAGCAATATCTTGATTATTTTTTGAAATTTTTTCAGTTTTTATATAGTCTTTTGCCATATCAAAAAGTTGATTGGCATGTGGGTTTAATCTTAAACTATCAATACTCCACACTTTGTTTGCATCTTTATAAGAACAATTGGTTGCAAGTTTGCCAACGCTATGATAACTAAATTTTAAACCACAAATATCAACAACACAAAAGTCATCATTTGCATAAACAGTAACATCTTTGATTGGATTTTGCACCAAATAATTAATATGTTCTCTTACAAACTTTTTAAAAGTGTGTTTGTTTTTTACACTTTTATCAGCATACTTTGTTTTTATGTAACTATTACAAAGTGTTGCAGAAGCAAAAACAACAAATACATCATAAATATTTTCTACTTTAAATAGTCCGCAATAATAAAATGCAAGGCGTTCATCTAAAAACTCTATAGGCTTTGTTTCTTTGCCCGTTTTTGCAAAATCATTTTTTAATTTTTGCATTGTTTCAAAACTTATATTATTGGCCAAGATTCTCTCCTTTATTAAAACAATCTTGCAAAAATGTGTTAAGTTTAATTTTTAAAGCCGTTTTATTATTTTTTAAAGAAGTTTTGAAAAACTTTGAAATAAGTGTTGTGTCTTCTGTCTTGATTAAATTTTTGTTAAACTCAATAAACTTATCAAAATTTGCAAACTCATATTCATAATTTTTTGCATCACAAGAATGTATGTAATTTGGGAAAATGGTTGCGTATTTGTTGTTTGGTATGTGTATGTGACAGTTTTTTACATTTTTGTGACGCAACAATTCAATATCAACATTTTCATCTTTTGCAATATTGAACCCTCTGGTTTCCATTTTGTTTATGTGGTTTGCATCGGCATTGCAATCGATACGATACAAAATTCTGTTTCTGTTTGGATCGCCATTAAGAACTAAATTGAATTGATAACTATATTCTTGTTTTTTGCCTTTTTGTTTTTTAGATATTCTTGAAACTTCTGAAAACAATACATATCTATTTTTGTATTTTCCAATATAATATCTCTCATAATAGTCATAATTACCCTTTTCCATGTGATGTGCAGTTTCAGTCAAAGGATACTTATTTATACCATATGCCAATTTGTTTTGGAGTCTTTTGTCAAGTAGCATTTTTCCATCTGCAATAATTGCATTGCCAAAATTGTCTTTTACAATATTTTTTATCGTTCTTTCATCATCGACAAAAATTGAATTTTTGTTAACTCCTTGAGAATAATAAACAAAAATCCTTTTATATTTTTCAAAGTTATCTTCTCTGTGTTTTAAAATATATTTTGTGATTTCATCAACAAATGGTGGATTGTATTGAAACAAACTTTCTCCATGCATAAGTTCCAATGCATAACTTGCATAAAGCAAATAATCAAGTTCAAGTTCCTTGAGCGCTTTAAATTGAAGCATTGCTTCTTGTGGAGAATACTTCTTTTTAAGATACAAATACTTTTCTCCAAGCTTTGATGGATCAAAACGTTTTGCATCAAAATGATTAAGCAAATTGATATCTTTTACTATTTGGTCTTTTAAATACTTTTTACTGCTTGAATAATCAGCATAAAAAGGGTTGTTCTTTGGGCCAAAGAA
>JAFYCH010000059.1 GCA_017539765.1 Clostridia bacterium | reverse complement strand
TTGCGAAACAAATTTATTTGCAAGAACCTTTGTCAAAGCGTTTTCTAAAACATTTTTGCTGTTTGCAATTTCTGCGTTTGTAGAAATGACTTCGGAGATTTCTTTTATAAATTGTTTTGCGTCTTGATGACTGGCAAAAAACTCAGAAACTTTTTGTGGCCAATCGTCTTGCTTATACTCTGGTACAAAGTTTTGATTTGTATTATCCAAAGCATTTAACTTGTCAGTCAATTCCTTAATTTTTTGGCACTTTTGCGTAAACTCTTTTTCAAGGTTTTGATATGCCTGACTAAGTGCTTCAACCGACTTAAATTTATATATTGGAGAGCCAGCCATCTGCACTTGATTTTCAGTTTGTTGTTCCTCAACATTCAAGGTTAAGTCGCCGGTTGGTTGTTCTCCAATTGTTTTATTTTCTTCTTCCATATTCACTCCAATTATTTTTTATTTATTTTGTTTTTATGTTCTTCTATGTGAGACAATAAATCACTGGCAATTCTGTCATAATCCGCAATACCATCTCTGTCAAGTGAAAGTAAAAATGCAGTATGCTCTTTTATGTGGATTTCATCATCATCAACTGGTAATATTTTCACTGGCAAATTTGAGACAATGTCTAAATTTTCTTTTCCTGCCTTTTTTGCATGCAATTCCGTCATATTTTGGGCTTCTTCATAAGTTCCAAAACCAATCATTTCCAAAATGTGTTGTTTTGTTGATGAATTTATTTTTCCATCTTCGTCACTCAAAACTCCCGCTTTTAATAAATCAAAAATCATACTTCTTTTTTGAGATAGTGTCTCGTTGATTTCGTTGCTTGTATCAAGTACAACATCATCACTTGAAATATCGCTGCTATTCCAATAAAAAAGTTCAATTTTACCATTTTCGTCAACAAGCTTGCTTAATCTTTTTACAGTTGCAAATTGTTTGTATAACCTAAGCACTTGTCTGCCAATTTCAACAAGAGCATATTTGATTTGGTCAACTGTACTTTGCAGTTTATCTGTCTCCTGTGAAATTAAAAGTTCCAATGCCGTTCCGCTGACATTGTTTGCATACAAATTCTTTTTGTAACTTACATTCATAAGACCAGAAATGTTTGTAAACTCATCAAGTAGTTTCACTTCTTCATCTTCAAATGCATTTGGCATTTGATTTGTGTCCATCACCTTTGGTGGAGTTGAGCCTTGCCTATAAACCAAAACTTTGCCTGGAGAAAGTCCCTCTTCTTCCAAACTATTTATGTCTACGCTGCCATCTTCAACTGACAAAATTCCCATTGCAATTCTGTTTAAAAATTCATGTTTTCTGTTTTTGATTGCATTGTAACTTCTTTGAATTGGAATAAGTCTTTCAATGACACTTATACCCCAAAATGATGCTGGAACAGATATTGAACATTGTTTAATGAATGGAAAACCACGCTTGTCTTCGCCCTTGTTAACATAAGGAAGTTCTCCTAGTGCAAGCAGGTGATTACCTGCTACAACAATTACTCTACCATTTGGATATTCTGTTGAAGGTGCTTCATATTTTTCAATAACAATTGCACTGTCAGTTTTTCTTTCTCCAATAATCTTTGGCACACTTGCTGTGTAACCAAGACCACCTGCAAGATTTGAATTTGAAAGTGAAAGCACATTTATATTCTCTGGTTCTACGTCCACACCCCATAGTTTTTTGATTTGATCAACCTTGTATGGTTTTGCGTGAATTATGCTTGATTGACCATCAATAGTTTCTGTTGTATTGCTATCTGGAAAAATTTCAAATGGAGAACAAACAGAAATCTCTACTTCTCCTTTTTTAATTGGTTGCTTGTCTGCTGTAAGTCCAATGGTTTCACCTGTTTGACTATTCCATGTTATCTTATAAAAACTTGTGCCACAAATTTCGCTCCAATTTATTGCTTCTGTCATCTTTTGACTAATCTTTAAATTACTGGTAACTGAAGTCAAAATTTTTCTTGACACCTTTGCTGTTTTGTAGTCAATTTCACTGCCACTGTTTGGTGCAACATTAAGCACTGGTCTAAACTTGCCAAGTTTAGCAATTCTGCTTTCAAGTATTGGTGCAATATGGTTATACACTTCCCTTTCTTGCCAAAAATATTGTTTAGGATAGTCTTCAATTTCTCCCATTTCTGTAATTTCGCAATATTGATTTCCCATTGCAAAATTCATGTTTAGTTGCCACTGTCTTTCTATCTTTTTTCTTTCTTCTTGCCTTTTCAAAAAGTCTTGTCTGACTTCTTTTACAATGTCTTCTTCAAAACTAATCTGCTCTTTCTTCTGCATATTCTTTCTCCTTTTTTCTTAACATATTTGGTGGGCTTTGTGGAATAAGTTCTTTGCCACAAAGCGAATATAGTTCCTTTAAACAATCAAGACATATATCTGTTGTTCCACCAAAAATACCACGCCTAATGCTCACAGAATAATCTGCCATATTGTTGCAACCTACAAAGTCGCACTTAACTTTTACATTTTCAAGTTTTTTTAGTTCCATCTTTTTCTCCTATGTGCTGTTTTTCTATATAGTTCATCGCTTTTTTTATTTCGGCTTTAAGTTCTTCGTCGGTCAATTCTTCCAAGTTTTGCGAACCGTCTATATCAAGTGTTTCAAGCAAAAGTTTTACGGCAGAAATATCTGGAGGAACATCTTTTGTAGTCACTTTTCTTTTCGTAAGTTTTTCCCCGTCTTCTGCAATAGAATATTCTTCAATAACTTCGTTATATCTATAGCCAAAAGCCTTTTTTAAAAGCGACTTTTCTATTTTGTCTTTATACTTTAAAAATTCTTGCATAACCTACTCCGTCATCTGAAAAAATTTTTTCTTTTCTCTCTCATAATTCTTTTTGATAAATTATCTTTAAAGCAAAGCATATCCGAACTTGTCTCAGTTTTTTCTGGACTATCACGTATGCTCATTATGTAATACCTAAGTTCGTCTAAACTGTGGTCATCTTTTTTGATTGGTATGTCATCGTCTCCCCAAAAATAGCCTTTAATTTCTCTTATCATATTTGGACAGTTTCTAAATATAAAAAGTCTTCTATCACCAGCCAAATCACAAATGTATTTTTTAACTTTTTGAATACCTGGCAAAAGCTCTTTTTTTACATTTGGATTAGTCTTTATGCCATTTTCAAAAAACAGGTCCACAACTGATTTTTGACTTGCTAATGTCTTTTGAAGTCCAGCGCTGTCAATAAGTGCACAAAGTTTGCCATCATAGTCTCTTGGCCAATCAAGTCTGTTTGCTATGTCTAGAATTGCTTTTGAATGTTCTTCAATTGTAAGATTTGCTGCATAATGCTCTGCAATAACAAACACATTTCCATCAGTGTCTCTTGCATAAAAATGACAACTGAGTGCATTTCTAAAACCTGGGTCTATGCTTATGCCATCATATAGTTCTTTTGGAATTTCAAATGGTTCAACCACATTTTGATTTTCATCAAAATTTGAATAGACAAGGCCACCATAAAAAGTAAACTTTCCGTTACACCTTGCATCTAGTTCGTCCTTTGACATTTCACTCATCAGCTTTTCAATTTCTTTTTGGTTCAAAAATGGATTGTCTTGCCAAGAGATGTTTTCATACCAAACTTCTTTGTCATTTTTTTTGTTGAGATAAATTTCATCATACACCCAAGTGAGACCTTTGAGTGGTGTCATTGTTCCAAAAATTTCGCCACACCTATCAAGTACTCTCATTTTACACTCAAGATAAATGTCATAAGGTGGCTCTTCGTCAAACCAAACAAAATCTAAACTTGTACCCTGAAATTTTTCTCTGCTCTGATCACAACTTTTAAAACCCAAAACAGAAATTCCGCCAAACACCTTTTTTATATAAATTTTATCAATTACTCCACTAGACGGGCTGTCCTTTTTGCCGGAAAGCATAACAATATCTGCAATCCAACTTGGGTTTAAGTAAGAAAGAATTTTGCTTTGTGCAACATCTCTTTGTACTTGAGTTGAAAGTGAAACTGCCCAGCCCATCATATCTTTTTTGTTTTGTTTATATGGGTGAATGCCCCTAAGCAGCCAAACGGTTTCAACTGCACCACACTCTGTTTTGCCTGTTCTGTTTCCGCCAAACACCCACCTGTTTTTCTGTTTTGCTTTATGAAATTCAATTTGTTTTTGGTGAACTTTTTCACCTGTGTTGTATTTTGCAAGTTTTGTATCAAATCGACTCTTTGCTTCTTTTAAAATGTTTATCAATCTGTCGCGTGTACTTTTTTCTATCATTTTTCTCCATATCAAAAAAGCCAAATACAAATTTGACTTTTGACTAAATTTTTGATTATAACAATGCCATTTTTGTTCATAATATATTGTAGGCAATGAAAAGGTTTTTTACGATTACAGTTGTTTTACTGTTTGTTTTTTTAAGCGTGTTTGTTGTAAAAAGTACTCAAACAAAAATTGTAAGTACAACAGCATCTACAAGTAGTTATGCAAAAATTCTTACAAATGACTGTTATTTGCTTGAAAGTCCAAATGAAAGCAGCCATCTTTTTTTGCTGGAACAAAGTTATTTTGTCAAAGTTGTTGACATATATGATAATGTTTTTTACAAAATAAAATATCTTGAATTTGATGGATATATTGAAAAAAGCAAAGTGAGTTTTGTTGAAGAATATCCAAAAGAACCATTTTTAACTGGCATCACTTTCGATATTTATGATCTTGCAAATGTATGTATGAGAAGCACTCCAAAAACAATTCCAACTGACAGTAATATTTTGTGCACCATAAATGTATCAACAAAAGATTTGACTTATTATGGAAAATGTGTGGGAGATGAGGCAATGGCAGGTCTTGGCAATGTTTGGTATTATGCTGCATATCAAGATGAAAATGGAAAAGTCTACAAGGGCTACATCTACTCACCCCTAACAAGAAATTTATCTGCCATTGCAAGTTCTACAGAAAACTTATCACTTGTAAATGTTACAAACTTTGTACCTGTGGATAATTTGCTTTATCTTAACCTGTCAACCAAAAATTTGCTTATTGTAATAACAACAATTCCAACACTTTTTATTGTTCTGCTTCTTACAAAAAATTCTAAAAAATTTGAAGATAACTAACACTGAAATGCTGACAAAGTATTTATTCCAGAACTAACGCTTTTTTCGAAATTATCATTAAAAACATTATTTTTTACTTGATTTTGAGTGTTTTTTACAATCTTTTTGTTATTATTTGCTCCAATATAATCAGCCAAAAACTTTTCATAATATGATTTGTATATGTCCATAATCCAAGTTTCTTTGCTAAATGTTTCATAGAGTTTCTTTTCGTTGTAGCCAAAAGAAATAAGTTGACATGCAAACTTATCCACTCCAATTTCAACTTTTCTGAAATATGTTCTAAGAGAAACATTCATAACTTTTGCAGCAGTTTCTACTTTTATTTTGTCAACATACTTAAGTATTAATATTCTTGCATAATCTGAAGGAATGTTATAAAGTGCCCTATCAATAATTATTTTTGTATTAATTAAAAATTTTTTTCTTTCAATAAGTGAAATTATTTTGTCAGCAACAAATTCTGTATCTCTGCTTAATGCGGAACCAATGCCATAACTTATCACCTTTTTATCAATTGATCCACAAATATTTTCAAGGTAAGCATAACTTGAAAGCAATGTTTTTGCCCAAATTCTATGTTCAAATTTCATACAATCTCCTTTTGTTTTCGAATTTATTATAATTTATGTATTTTGCCATTGTCAAAGTTTTATGACATAATTTTGTAAAATATTCTATTTTTTTACAATATTCGACAAAATTGCAATTAAAACCCATTTCTCCAAACACTTGTTCTTATAATAACATAGTGAATTTAAAAGCAATCCGTCATATTTTATCTATTTATGTAAAAAATTTTAAAAATTTATATTTTT
>JAFYCH010000058.1 GCA_017539765.1 Clostridia bacterium | reverse complement strand
TAAAACAGCATTTACTAATTTTAAAAAGAAATTTTTTCAATATTTAGATAAGTTATCCAATGAAATAAATGAAGATTCATTTATAAATATAAAAAAATCAAAGGGAATAAACACAAAATAACTATTAATAAAAAATTTATAAAAAAATACTTTACAAACATTTATAATTCTGTTATAATGGTATCGTTCATACTTCTGGTTTGACCAGAAGTTTTTTTATTTATGCTAACTTTATGCAGTGAAAGGTTCTTGACATGAGTTGAAATGATTTAGGCTTTTGCCAAGGCAAACAAGTTTACAACTCGCGTTCCGCTGAGTTCACGACTGTAGCCTTCGCCATCTCCACCACAAGTCGAAAAGCAAGGCTTAATGGCTTTGTTTTTTTATTTAATATAAAAGAGAACTACTCAGAGTTCTCTTATTTTTTTGCTTATATAATTCAATATTTTGCCTGCAACATTTATTCCAGTGACTTTGTAAATGTTGTTTAAGTGAGCATTGCTGTTTACTTCGCAAATAACAGGGCCGTTTTTTGTTTGCAAGATGTCTACGCCACAAAAATCGCAACCGAGTGCTTTTGATGCTTTAAGTGCCAGTTCTTTTTCGACATCAGTTGGTTGATACTTTTCTGCATTTCCACCATTTGAAAGATTGGCTCTGAAATCTGTTTTTGAAAATCTGTGCATACTTGCAACAATTTCACCATTAACAATATTTATGCGAATGTCACTGCCAGAGCATTCTTCAAAATATTCTTGAAAAAGTAGTTCTTGTTTTTCTCTGTCAAGAAGGCTATCAAATTCTTGCCTGTTTTTTATTAAAAACACTTGTTGACCTTCGGAACCAAACCATTTTTTTGCAACAAAAGGATATTTGAGCTCGTTTTCAATTTTTTTGATGTACAAAAGATTGTTTTCTTTGTTTGGATAAAAGAGCAGAGGGAAGATAAATGTTTTTGGAATAGGTAATTTGTTATCTGCCAAAATTTTGTATGTCAATGCTTTGCTGTCGCAATTTTTTATACAATCAGAGTTGTTGAACAATTTGTAGCCTTTTTCTTCTAATATCTTTGCAAGGTTTATATCTTTGTCATAAAAAAGTATTGCATCACAATCCAAATTTTCTATTTGTGTACCATTGCTGTCATAATAATATTTTATGTCGATGTTTCGTTTTATTTCAAGTTCAATACCCAGTTGCTTTGCTGATTCAAAAAGCAAAGCGTTTTGTTCTTTAAATTTGTCAGCATTTAAACTTGCATTGTTTATCAAAAGTATTTTCATTTCAAAATTCCTTTATATATATTTTTAATATGTTTTACATAGTCTTTTATAATATCATAGTTGGTGTGTTGGTATACCATACGGGAACCAACTACATCTTCAATTTCATTGATGTATGGCTTGCCGTTTTTGTATATTATGTCAATGCCTGCAAAGTCAAAGTGAAACAGTTTCAAAACCTTGTCAATCAATGCCTTTTCTTCTTTTGTTAAATCAGATTTTTCTGCCTTGCCGCCCAAAGAAAAGTTTGATCTAAAATCAACTTTACTTGTTCTTAACATACTTATCACTGGTTTGTTGTTTATGACATATGTTCGTTTGTCTTTGCCTGCGTCAACAAGTGGTTGTATTATTAAGCTGTTTTTGTTGTATCTGTCAGCCAAATAGCACAGTTCTTGTTGATTGTTTATCAAATAAACTTCACTTCCGCCATGACCAAATTTTGACTTAACAACAACAGGATAGCTAAGTTTTGCGTCGGTAGTATATTCTTGTGTGTCAACAACATCAACACCATTTTCTTTTAGATATTGATATGTTTTGTATTTGTCATTGCATATTTCAGCAATCTTTGAATTGTTGCATGTTTTGACATTATGGCTTTCCAAAAATTTTGACGTTTCAAAAATATCTGTTCTCATAATTGCAACTTTAGGGAATTGTTTGTATCTTTTTATGTTTTCGGCAAAAACGAGTTTTGTTTTTATGTTCTCTTCTGCAAAAAGTTTTTTTAACATATCAACAAAGTCTCTATTCTTTTTTATTCTTTCATTGTCATATACTATCCAAATCATATGGTGGATTATATCACATTTGCTTTCAAAAGACAATTTTATATATCATATTATTTTAATTGTTTTATATATTGAACATCATGTAATTGATTTCATTATACATAGACAGATGTAGATACTTTTTTACAATTATATTTTAATAAATTGGTGTCTAATCTATTTTTGTGTTATAATATGCTTATGAGAAAATTTTTGGTTAATGTTGAATTTGATGGAAAAAGATACGCGGGTTTTCAAAAAAATGCAAATACAAAAACCGTGCAAGCGGAAATTGAAAACGCACTAAAAAAACTTTTTGAAAAAGATATTGATATTGTTGGTTCATCTAGGACAGATGCAGGAGTAAGTGCAAGAGATTTTTATTTTGTGTTTTCCACAGACACAAAACTGCCAGCAGACAGAGTTGCATATAAACTTAATAGGTTTTTGCCAAAAGATATTCAATGTCAGCAAAGCAGAGAAGTTAAACAGAACTTTGACTTAAGAAAGAATATTTTAAGCAAAACATACAAGTATTCTCTTTATGTTTCAAATCATATTAAGCCACTGCTTAATGCTAGAGCATTGCAAGTTGATGAGCCACTAGATTTGGAGTATATGCAAATATGTGCACAAAAACTTGTGGGCGAAAAAAACTATAAATCTTTTTGTAACATAAATGCCGATACAACAAGTTTTGTTAGAAAGGTTGAAAAGATAGAGATTAAACAATTTGGCGATGAAATTGAAATATACATCACTGCAAAAAACTTTTTGTATAATATGGTCAGAATTTTAGTTGGCACTTTGCTTGAGTGTGGCAAACATAAATTGACACCAGAGCAACTTGATGATTTGTTTGTGCAAAAAGATAGGTCAAAAAATCCGGCAAAGACTTTACCACCAAAAGCACTTGTGCTTTTTGAAACAAAAATAAGTTTGTAAATAAAACTATTTTATAAATAATTTTTTAAAAAAAACATATAAAAGTACGTAAAAAACATAAAAAAACAAGCAAATTTTATATTTTGCCTGTTTTTTAATTGTTATTCTTCATCTTTTTTTGTGTTATACACAAGTGGAATACCATATGTCTTTTCGTAGCAATCTTTCCACAGGTCATAGTTCTTTTGCATCATTGCTTCAATATTTTCTCTTGCAGAAATTGTTTTGTTTGGATAGATTGGTTCAAAAATATTTATTGTATATTTCTGAATTGGGAATCCGTCTTTTGCAATTATGTCGCTGTCTTGCATTGTGATAAATATTGGCACAACAGGGACATTGTTTCTTACTGCAAAATTAAATGCACCCTTTTTGAGTGGCTTTGGTTTTC
>JAFYCH010000057.1 GCA_017539765.1 Clostridia bacterium | reverse complement strand
GCAAGTTTAAGTGATTCAATTGCGTCTGCTGCAAGATATTCATATTTCTTACCAACACGACCAACTTCTTTCAAAACATCTTCTGCTTCAATTTTTGACAAATTTTCAATTGACTTATTTTTAAGCATATCAGTAAACACACTCATAATTGCAATACCTGCAACACCTGTATAAGCCTTAAAAGAAGCATTTACAACGTAGTTGTTTTCAATTTTTAAATAAAGTTTAAAAATTTCATTTGTTTTTTCGTCTGTATAGACACCTATTCCACTTGCACTTTGCAAAATTCCTACATTATTTGGATTAGCAAATAAATTCATAACTCTTTCACTATACATATTACTTACTCTCCTTTGTAGATTTTCTTAAAGGTGAAATTTCTCTCAACTTCTTTACAATGTTTACAAGTTTTTCAACAACATAGTCAACATCATCTTTTGTTACATTCTTTGCAACGCTGAAACGAACTGAACTATGTATTTGTTCTGGTTCTCTTCTCATCGCTTTTAAAACATAACTTGGTTCAAATCTTGTGCTTACTGGTGTAACACAAACACCATTCATATCAAGCATAGCACAAAGTGCTTCGTTGTCTACACAGTCAAATGTAAGGTTTGCAATGTTACATACTCTTTGATATTGATGACCATTAAGGGAAACATTTTCAATTTTCTCCATAATGTTTTTAACCAAATAGTCTCTTACAATTTTAAGTTTATGTGCAGTTGTTGCAATATCTGCAGTAACAAGTTCAACAGCCTTTCCAAAACCAACAATTGCTGGGACATTTGGATTTCCTGCTCTCAAACCGTTTTCTGAGCCATCACCCACAAGGTAACTTTCAATTTCAACACCTTCTTTAACATACAATGCGCCAACACCTTTTGGTCCATAAATAACATCACTTGAAAGTGTCATTGCATCAATTGGAACTGCTTGAACATCTAAATTCATTGCTCCAAGTGCTGCTGTTGCATCACAATGGAAAATAATATCTTTTTCTTTAACTGTTCTTGCAATAGCGTTCAAATTTTGAATTGTACCAACTTCGGCATTTGCTACATTGATACTTACCAAAATTGTGTCTTGTCTCATTGCACCCATAATTTGGCTAAGACTAACAATTCCACTGTCGTCACAACCAACGTAAGTAACTTGAAAGCCTTCTTTTTCAAGTTGTTTGCAAGCAAGCAAAATGCTATTATCTTCAATTTTTGAAGTGATAATATGCTTTCCTTTGCTTCTGTTGGCTCTAGCAAGGCCTATAATTGCCCAATTGTTGGCTTCGGTCATTCCACCAGTAAAATAAATTTCATCTCTCTTTGCATTTATGCCATTTGCAACTCTTTGTCTTGCAACTTCCACATATTGTTTAGCAAGACGACCCAAACTGTGATTTGAGTTTGGATTTGCATAAACTGAGTTAAATGCTGGCATCATTTCTTGCAATACTTCACGATTAACGTAAGTTGCAGTGTTACTATCCAAGTAAACCACTTTTCTTGTTTCTTCCATCATTATCTCCTTAATACGAATAATTCGCATAATTTCTATTCTATTTTATATCAAAAATATGTGATTGTCAATATTGAAAGAACAAAATTAAAATATTTTTTAAAAAAAGCTTATAATTTTTTATTTTTATATTGTGTGCATAAAAAAAGCAACAATTTTTGAAATTGCGCTTTGATTTTTTGTTATATAAAACTATTTGTGCTGATTGATAAAATCTAACAAATTGTCATAATTCATAAGTCCTACATTTCTGGCAACTTCTTTGCCATCTCTAAGTAGCACAACTGTTGGTATACTCATTACTCCAAAATTCTTTGCAGTTTCTTCATTTTCATCTACATCGACCTTGAATATATCAACATCTTTAACTTCATCAGCCACATTTTCCAAAATTGGTCCAAGTATTCTGCAAGGTCCACACCAAGTTGCAAAAAAATCTACAACAACCAAATTTGATTTATTTGTTTCTTCCTCAAAATTTTCATCATTCAAATGTTTAATTTCCATTTTTATTCTCCTTTAAAAATTGATTTATTACAAAAGCTGAAATTGTTATTCCAGCCATTGCAGGAAAGTATGCAATACTACCAATTATTTTCGACTTTTTGGCTTCTTGCATAGTATAACAAACCATTGTATGGTTTATACCAAGTTTTCTTAACTTATATCTAAGCACTCTTGCCAGTCCATCATTTTTTGTTTTGTTTATGTCACAGACCTCAAATTTTGGAACTTCAAACCTGTTGCCAGCGCCCATACTTGAAATGATATTTACATTATTTTCTTTGCAATATTTTATTAGTGCAATTTTGCCCGAAAGCATATCAATACAATCTATGACATAATCATAATTTTTTAGGTCAAAATTTTGTACATTATTTTCATCAATTTTTTCCGCAAATGTTCTTACTTTACAATTTGGATTTATTGACAAAATTCTTTGTTTGAAACACTCTACTTTAAGTTTTCCAACAGAGTTTATATCAGCAATAATTTGTCTGTTTATGTTGCTTTCGCTTACAGCATCAAAATCAACAATAGCAATCTCTGCAATGCCAGTTCTTGCAAGCATTTCGACAACATAACCACCAACTCCACCAACACCAAAAACTATAACTTTTTTTGATTGCAAAACAAAGTTATTTTCTTCTCCTATAAGTTGTTTGGTTCTCTCATCAAATCCCATAATTTAATCCGTCTTTTGAATTAATAAAAAATTACAATTTTTTAAATATTACAAAATGTATTTTGTCAAATCATTGCTCTTTATAAATTCTGACATAACTTTCTCAACATATTCTTTGTCAATTGTAACAACTTTTTCTTCGTCACCAGATGCTTCAAAATTTACTTCTTCAAGCACTTTCTCAAGAATTGTACTAAGTCTTCTTGCACCAATGTTTTCACTTGTCAAATTTTGCTTTTCCGCAAGGTCAGCAATTTCAAGCAAAGCGTCTTGTGTAAACTTAAGTTCTACTCCATCAACTTTAAGCAAACTTTGATATTGCTTTATTGTGGCATTTTTTGGCTCTGTCAAAATTCTATAAAAATCATCTTTTGTAAGGTTGTTAAGTTCTACTCTAATTGGAAATCTTCCTTGAAGTTCTGGAATAAGGTCATCAATTTTTGAAACATGAAAAGCACCTGCTGCCATAAACAAAATGTAATCTGTCTTTACTGTTCCATATTTTGTTGAAACAGAAGTTCCTTCTACAAATGGAAGCAAATCTCTTTGCACACCTTCTCTTGAAACATCAGGGCCCTTACTGTTTTCTTTGCTTGCGATTTTATCAATTTCATCAATAAAAATGATGCCTTCTTGCTCAACTCTTTCAATTGCTTCACTATTTACACTATCAAGGTCTAAAAGTTTGTCGCTTTCTTCTTCTGTAAGCAAATTTTTTGCTTCTTTTATGGTCACTTTTCTTTTTCTCTTTTTGTTTGGAAACATACCATCAAAAATGCTTCCCAAACTTATTTCTGCATTTCCAGCATTGAGAACTTCTATATTTTTTTGTGGCTGAGCAACTTCAATTTCTACGAACTCTTCATCATAATTTCCCTGAATAAGTTCAGCCATAATGCGTTGTCTATCCAAAACTTCGT
>JAFYCH010000008.1 GCA_017539765.1 Clostridia bacterium | reverse complement strand
CTTGTCTGGAGTAAGACCAAGTTCGTTCATTGCATAAAGTATTCTTCTTTGAACTGGCTTAAGTCCGTCTTCTACTCTTGGCAAAGCTCTGTCCATAATAACATACTCTGCATAAGGTATCATACTGTCGTGCAAAACTTGCTCTAAGTTTTTAAGAAAATTTCCTTCTTCGTCCTTAAAATAGCCTTCCGTTTCTACACTGGCAAGACCTTCACTTTCACTTTTTGCAGAAAGAATTTCGTTATCTTTTTCTGTGTTTTTTGACTTTTTTGGGTGTGATGCTGTCTTTTTTTCTGCAGTGACTTCTTGTTTTCCTTCTTCTGGTTTTTTGCCAGATTCCATTTCAATAAGTTCGTCTATTGTCATTACTTCTTATCACTCCCTTTGTCTAATAATTTTGCATATTTGTCTTCACGATTAAAATCTGCGTTTTCTTGAATATATTCTTTTCTTGCTTCTACATTGTCACCCATAAGTGTTGTGACCATTCTGTCTGCTTCGGCAGCGTCTTCTATGGTTACCTTAACCAAAAATCTTGTCTTTGGATTCATTGTGGTTTCCCAAAGTTGTTCGGCACTCATTTCTCCAAGACCTTTGTATCTTTGAATTGAAAAACCTGAACCAAACTTCTTTTGCTTTTCGGCATAATCAGCATCAGTGTAAGCATAATGCACTTCGCCCTTCTTTTCCATTTTGAAAAGTGGTGGCATACCTACATAAACATGACCTGATGTAATGAGTTCTTTCATGTATCTAAAGAAGAATGTAAGCAAGATGCTTTTGATGTGTTCTCCGTCTTGGTCGGCATCTGCCAAAATGATAACTTTGTGATATTTTAAACTAGATAAATCAAAGTTTTCGGCAATACCTGTACCAAGAGAACCAATAATTGAACGAATTTCTTCATTTTGAAGAATTTGGTCAAGACGCTTTTTCTCTACGTTAAGTGGCTTTCCTTTAAGTGGCAAGATGCTTTGGAAATATCTATCTCTGCCTTGCTTTGCTGTTCCACCAGCGCTGTCACCTTCGACAATAAAGAGTTCGTTAAGTTCTGCTTTTTTGCTTGTGCAAGCAGCGAGTTTTCCAAGCATATTTGTATTTTCTACACTATTTTTTGCACGAGAAAGTTCTTTTGCTTTTTTTGTTGCTTCTCTTGTCTTTGCAGCACCTTGTGCTTTTTTGATAATTGTTTCTACAATCTTTTTAGCATCATTTTTTGTAAGTGCTTTTGTAAGTTCTGTGACAACAATGCTTTCAACTTCTGGTCTAATTTCTGGGTTGCCAAGTTTTGTTTTTGTTTGGCCTTCAAACTGAACATTTCTCATTTTGATTGAAAGAACCGCTGTGAGACCTTCCTTAAAGTCATCTCCAAGCAAGTTGTCGTCTTTATCTTTTATGAAATTAAGTTTTCTGCCAAGGTCGTTCATAACCTTTGTGATTCCACTCTTGAAACCAGTTTCGTGTGTTCCACCTTCGCTGGTTGGAATATTGTTTACAAAACTCAAAACTGTGTCGCTGTATTCACTTGTGTATTGAATTGATGCTTCAAGTTCACAATGTTCGCTTTTGCCTTTGATATAAATTGGATTATCAAAAAGTTTTGTTTTTGTGCTGTTGACATAGTTTACAAAGTCGCTAACTCCACCGTCATACTTAAATTGTTTTACAACTGGCTTGGCATTTTTGTTTCTTTCGTCAACCAAAATTATTTCTATACCCTTATTCAAAAAGGCAATTTCTCTAAGTCTGAGTGCAATTGTATTGAAATCAAATGTTGCATCACCAAAAACTCGTCTGTCTGGCAAGAATCTTACAAGAGAGCCTGTGCTTCTGCTTGTGCCAATGACAGTAAGTTCAGAGACTGGCATTCCACTTTTTATATGTCCGCCAACCTCTTTGCTTTCAAAACGCATGTGATATCTCTTGCCGTCTCTGTCAACATAAACTTCAAGCCACTCACTAAGTGCGTTTGTAACACTTGCGCCAACTCCGTGAAGTCCACCACTATATTGATAGTTGTTACTTTCAAATTTTCCACCAGCATGAAGTTCTGTAAAAATAACTTGCACCCCACTAACCTTAAGTTTTGGGTGCTTGTCAACAGGCATACCACGACCATTATCAACGCAACTTGCACTACCGTCTGCGTGAAGTGTTACGCAAATTTTGTTTCCGTGTCCATTTGCAAGTTCGTCAATTGAATTGTCTACTATTTCCCACAAAAGGTGATGAAGTCCTTTGACGCCCGTAGTTCCAATATACATACCTGGACGCATACGAACTGCATCAAGGCCCTCCAAAACCATAATATCTTTTGAATTATAACTTGTCTTTGCCATATAATCTCCCGTTTTCCATTTTCCAAAAACGATTATAGCACACATAAAAAAATTTAGCCAAGCATTTTTTGACTAATTTTTTATATATTTATACAAATATTTTTATATAGCACACGAGAGTTAATGGTTTTTTGCATATTTATTTTTATTTATGTATATTTATGCAGCGAAATTTATAAAAATTAAAACCCTTATTTTAATATATTAAAATAGTATTATATTTTGCATATTTGCATAAAAATATATTATGAAAAAAATTATTTTTACTGGTGGTGGCACCGGTGGCCACATCATGCCAAACCTTGCAATTATGGAAGAAATAAAAAATCAGTTTAAGATTGCATACATCGGCAGCAAAAATGGTATGGAAAAAGATATTATCAAAAATGTGCCCTACTTTGAAATAACAACGTGCAAACTTAAACGCAGTTTGGACATATCAAATTTGCTTATTCCGTTTAAACTAATCAAAGGCTATTTTGATGCAAAAAAGATACTTAAAAAAGAAAGACCAAACTTGGTGTTTTCAAAAGGTGGCTATGTGTCTGTGCCAGTCATCTTTGCATGCAAAAGTTTAAAAATTCCTGTTGTTAGCCACGAAAGTGACTACTCTGTGGGACTTGCAAACAAACTTACAAGCAAAATTGCAAAAGCAGTTTGCACAAGTTTTGAAGATACTGCAAAGATGCTAAAAAATGGGGTTTATACCGGAAGCCCTATAAGAAAAGAAATTCTTTTGAGAAATAAAAATAATATTAAAAATAAATTTAACTTAAAACAAAACTTGCCAACCTTGCTTGTTGTGGGTGGAAGTTTGGGAAGCAAAACAATAAATGACATAATTGAAAAACAAAAAGATGCAATATGCAAAAAATTTAATATTGTACACATAACTGGCAAAAATAACAAAATTAAAGGCGAAAATAACTATAACACAATTGAATATACAAACCAAATTGGAGATTTATATAACCTTGCTGATGTTGTAATTACTCGTGGCGGAAGCAATGTTTTGTTTGAACTGCTTGCTTTGAAAAAACCCATGTTGATTATTCCCCTAGAAAAAGGGTCAAGGGGCGACCAAATGCTTAATGCAAATATTTTTGAAAGAGAAAACCTAGCACTTACAGCAAAAGAAGACGAACTGTTGCAAGATGAAAACCTACTTTTGCAAAAATTGGAATTGCTATACAAAAACAAAAATGAGTTTGTAAAAAATATGCAAAACAAACAAATTGTCGGCAACAAAAAAATTGTTGAACAGATAAAAAAATATTTAAAATAAAAACTTTGTTTAAGGATATCAGAAGTTAAACACATAAATAAAACAACATTGACAAAAATGCAATAAAATGATAAAATATAACTATGAGTGAAAATTACTTAGAAGAAAGAAACAAGTTTTTTGAAAATGCAAAAAATGATTTGCAAGGTGTAAGCATTGACAAAATTTTTTATTTGGTAGAAAAAGCAGTGAAGACAAACAATCCAAAATTGCTTAAATATGAAAGTTTAGTTTCTATTGGTGCAGAAAACATAGGCAAAAAACTTAAACTAGAAGACCTTAAACACTTGCTTACAAAAGTTTATACAATTTGGTGGAACAACTGGCTTGTGCCAAAATGCCAAAGTAATACGTCTTTTCAAAATGATACTTTAAACGAAATTATTAGGGAAAATGATTGCAACCCTAACCTTAAAAACTTGGAAGACGACATTTTTGAAGTGATAAGTTATGTTTATGGAAACATAAATCAAAACGCTTTGTCTTTTTCAGGAAATAATTTTTTATTGCTTGATGTAAACAGTATGTTTTCAGGTAAACAATTTATACAATATTGCGACGCAAGAATATATCTGAACATAAAGCTCAAAAACTTGCCATTACTTGCAGAAAAATTTGTTGACAATGCAATTACCGAAAATGCACCACTACTTTTTAAGTTTGCACGATCTGATAAAAGAAACGACAATGTTGTCATTTACTCTCGATATAAAGACCTAGAAAAAATTGTTGCAGTGATAGAAAAAACCAAACAAGATAACCCAGAACTGTTTGATGGTTGCAAAGTGAGAAATCCACTTATGGCAACATACAAAGAATATATGGGCTTTGGCGAAGAACCATTAAAATTTGGAACATCATACAACTCAATCAGGGCTGATATCCTTAAGAAAATGTATAGCGTGCTTTCAAAAAAATATAAAAATGATAAGGACTATCTATCAAAAAACAATATGCAAAAATGTTTTGAAAAAACCTGCAAAAAATATAAAGTTGACAGTAAAGAATTTTATAAAAATCAAGATGAGACACTTGAAAATGAATTAAAAATTGAGAAAAAATAGGCATTTTTGCCTATTTTTTTATGTTTTTTATTAAAATTTAGCAAATTTTTCTTTTTTGAACGCACAAGTTTCCTATG
>JAFYCH010000007.1 GCA_017539765.1 Clostridia bacterium | reverse complement strand
TATCATACATTTTGCTCATATATTTACATCACATGTATATTTTATTACAATAGTACAAAAATGTCAATATCCAATATTAATCTATATTATAAATAAAATAAAAAAAGCGATATTTTATCGCTTTTTTGTTATTTTATTGGCTTAATTACTTCTTTGCCACCCATATACATTCTAAGTGGTTCTGGCACAATTACGCTGCCGTCTGGTTGCAAATTGTTTTCAAGAAGTGCAATAAGTGCACGAGTAGAAGCCAAAACTGTGTTGTTGAGTGTATGAGCAAAATAGTTTCCGTTTTCACCCTTAATTCTTATACCAAGACGTCTTGCTTGTGCATCGCCAAGTGTAGAGCAAGAGCAAACTTCAAAATATTTTTGTTGTCTTGGGCTCCATGCTTCGATATCACAACTTTTAACTTTAAGGTCTGCAAGGTCGCCTGTGCAACACTCCAAAGTTCTTACCGGAATGTTCAAACTACGGAAAAGTTCTACAGAAAAACTCCACATTTTGTTATACCAAGCCATACTATCTTCTGGCTTACAGATAACAATCATTTCTTGTTTTTCAAATTGATGAACACGATATATTCCACGCTCTTCAATGCCATGAGCTCCAACTTCTTTTCTGAAGCATGGGCTGTATGAAGTCATTGTGATAGGAAGTGATTTTTCTGGAATGATTTGTTCTTTAAACTTTCCAATCATACTGTGTTCGCTGGTGCCAATAAGATACAAATCTTCACCTTCTATCTTATACATCATTGCGTCCATTTCGGCAAAACTCATAACTCCGTTTACAACGTCACCCCTAATCATGAATGGTGGAATGCAATATGTGAAACCTTTGTTTATCATAAAGTCGCGGGCATAACTTATCATTGCACTTACAAGACGTGCACCATCACCCATCAAATAGTAAAAGCCATTGCCACTTGTTCTGCCAGCACTTTCTTTGTCAAGTGCGTCAAAACTTGCCAAAATGTCTGCGTGATATGGAATTTCATAATCTGGAACTTTTGGCTCACCAAATCTTTCAATTTCAACATTTTCGCTGTCGTCTTTTCCAACAGGAACACTTGCGTCAACAATGTTTGGAATTGTCATCATTTTGGTTTTGATTTCTGCTTCAATTTGAACTTGCTCTTTTTCGACTTGCTCAAGTCTTTCTTTGTTTAAAGCAACTTGCTTTTTGATTTCTTCGGCTTTTTCTTTTTCACCGTTTTTCATAAGCATACCAATTTGACCAGAAAGTGTGTTTCTGCTGGCACGCAAATTGTCGCCTTCAATTTTGAGTTCTCTGTTCTTTTTATCAAGTTCCAAAACTTCATCAACCAAAACAAGTTTTTGGTCTTGAAACTTTTTTTTGATGTTTTCTTTTACCATCTCTGGATTTGTTCTTATAAGATTTATGTCTATCATAATTATCTTCCTGTTTTAAAAATTTAAATTTTTATTAATTTTTTACTGTTTTTTACATTTTTTTGCTATATTTTTGACAATTTTTGTTATTTTGCCATTTTGATTACAACTTTGTCGTCATCAAAATCAAGCTCTTTTTCAAAATCATATTTGTCTGATTTGTTAGAAACAGCCAAAACTTCTTTGTTGATTGTATCCAAATTGTCAGCAATAATTTTTTGCATTGCTTCACTTCTTGTTTCAAAGCAAAGAGCAATTCTGTCATCAATGTTAAAGTTTGCTTCTTTTCTTGCAACTTGAATTTCACGAATAAGTTCACGGAGTTTTCCTTCGTTGACAAGGTCTTGTGAAATTTCCAAATCAAGCACAACCAAGTTGTTGCCAAGGTTTGCAATAGCAAACTCATCTTTTGGAGTAAGTTTGATTTCAAACATATCATAAGATAGTTTTGGGAAACCTTCGATTTCAACTTCTTTTTGAGCTTTTACAAGTTCAACAAGTTTATTCATTTCTTGTTCATTCATTTCTTGCAAATGTGCTTTAAGTCTGTTTACGTCGCCCTTAAGCACTGCACCTGCTTTTCTGAAATTAAGAACCAAACTTTGATTGTTAAATTTGTCATCTTCTTCTACAAACTCAATTTCTTTTACGTTTATTTCATCCAAGATTATTTGTTTAAAACTGTTTACTGCTTCAATATAATCTGGTGTAACTTTAAGAAGCATTTTTTGAAGGGGTTGTTTAACCTTTATTTGATGCTCTGCTCTAAGTTTTTGAGCAAGATAGATTACGTCTCTAACCTTTTGAGTTTCGCCCAAAAGCACTTCGTTTCCAAAATGTTTTGCTTCTGGGAAAGCACTTTGATGAATACTCTCTGCCACATCTTTTTCAGTTTGTCTAACAAGTTTTTGCCAAATATGCTCTGTCATAAATGGAATGATTGGAGCCATAACCTGACAAGTTGTTTTGAGTGCCGTGTAAAGTGAATAGTAAGCATTAAGTTGATCAACATCACTATTCTTCCAGAATCTTCTTCTGTTTATTCTGATATACCAATTTGTCAAATCATCAACATAAAGTTCAAATTCTTTGATGATTGGTGTTAGATCATAATTGTCATAATTTTGCTTTGCAATTTCAACAAAACTTGCTGTGCGTTCAAGTAGCCATTTGTCTGTTATGTTAAGTTTGTCATAGTCTGGTTTGTAGCCGTCAAGTTTTGGATTATCTATGCTTGCATAGGTATTATAGAACACATAAGCATTCCAGAAACCAAGTAACTTTCTCTTTACATCATCGCCAAGAGAATAACCAAAACGAACATTGTTTTGAATTGGAGCCGACGCAAACAAATATCTAATTGCATCTGCGCCAAGTTTTTCTGCCGCTTCGTTAAACTCTATCATATAGCCACTTTTATGGAATCTTCCGCCATCTTCTCTGATTACACTTTCGTAAGTCATAACTTTTTCATAAGGTGCTCTGCCTTCAAGCACAACACTCATAAAGAGAAGTGAATAGAACCAAAGTCTGATTTGTTCAATCATCTCAATAACACATTCACTTGGGAAATTGTTTTTGAAATATTCTTTGTCTGTAAAATACTTTTTAGTGCTGAATGGTGTGATGCCTGCATCAAGCCAGCAATCTCCAACATCGGTTATTCTTTCAACTTCTTCACCACACTCACACTTGATTTTTATGTCATCAATCCAAGGTCTATGAAGATTTGGAATATCTTTTACTTTTTGTTTGTCAACTGCCTTCTCAAGAAGCTCTTGTTTGCTGCCAATTACGTGCAACTTTCCACACTTTGGACAAACATAGAAAGGAAGTGGTAAACCATAAAATCTCTTTCTGCTAATATTCCAGTCGCCCATATTAGAAAGCCAATCTTGCATACGCTTGCCTGCGTGCTCTGGCTTCCACTCAACAGTCTTTGCTGCGTCAATAAGTTTTTGTCTAATTGGACCACTTTTGATGTACCAACCACTTACTAACTTATAAACAATATCTGTTTTGCATCTCCAGCAGAAAGCATATCTGTGTTTATATTTATGTGTTTTGTAAAGTTTGTTTTGTTCTGCAAGTTTTTTGAAGACCAAATCTTTTACATCAACTGTGCTGATGCCAGCAAACTCGCCAAATTCTGCTGTGATAACACCTGCTTCGTCAATAGGACAAATTTTTGGAAGACCTAAACTTTCACCAAGTTCAAAGTCACTTTCTCCACAACCAGGAGCAATGTGAACAACGCCGACACCTTCAGTTGCGTCAACCAAATCCCAAGCAACAATTTTGTGCTCAAATTTTTGTGGCTCAAGATATGGAAGCATTGTTTCGTAACTTTTGCCAACAAGTTCTGTTCCCTTAACTTCTTTTACAACTTCAACAAGGTCATCGCCAAGAACTTTGAGAACGTCCTTGCACAAAACAAGTGGTAAATTGTCGCTTTTAACCTTTGCATAACAATAAGTAAGTTCCGGATTAACTGCAAGAGCAACATTGCTTGTAAGTGTCCATGGAGTTGTTGTCCAAACAAGCATTTTTGCACTGCCATCTAAAAGTGGCAACTTACAAAATACTGCTTCACACTCAACATCGTGATAACTATCTGTCATTTCGTGTTCGCTCAAACTTGTTCCACAACGTGGACACCAATTCATAACACGATATTTTTTTTCAAGCAGTCCTGTCTCGTGACATTTTTTCAAAAAGTGCCAAATACTTTCAATGTTTTCGTCAGAGTTTGTAAAGTAACTGTTATCCCAATCCATCCATTGACCAAGACGCTTGCTTTGCTCTGTGATAAAACCACTATATTTTCTAACTCTGTCCATACAAGCATTTGTAAAGTTGTCAAGACCAAAGTTTTCAATATCCTTTTTATTCTTGAAACCAAGTTCTTTTTCAACTTCAACTTCTACCCACAATCCTTGTGCGTCAAAGCCATTTTGATATTGGCAACTCTCGCCTTTCATTGCGTGATATTTAATAAATGTATCTTTAAGAGTTCTTCCCCAAGCATGATGAATACCCATTTTGTTGTTTGCTGTCATTGGGCCATCAAGGAATCTATATCTCTCTCCATTTTTGTTCTTTTCTACAAGTTTTTCAAAAGCCTTGCTGTCTTTCCAAAAATCAAGAACTTTGTGTTCCATTTCTACAAAATCTAAATTAGCCTGTTCTTTTTCCATAATATCTCCATATACTAAAGTAATTTAATTATATAAATAAGTATTTAAAAAGTCAAATTTTTTACTACAACTTAAAATTTAACAATAATTGTTTATCATCAAAACTTACTCTAAAACTTTCTCTGCACTTTTGAATTGCTTTGTTTTGCACAAATTTTGAGAGACATTTTTTCTCAAAAATTTTGAGTGTCTTTTCTCTGTATTTCACAAAACAAACAGAAAGTATCCATGCAAATGCCATGTCAACATAATATTGCCCTTGCTCTATTTTTGGCAAAATTTCCAACACTTTGTCAATCCAGTCGTCAGTCAAAAAGTAGTCAAGCAAAATGATAAGGGCAAGTCTGGTCTGATACTCTTTTGCACCAAGCAAATATGGCATAATCTCTTGCCAAACTCTTTCTTTGTTTTTTACAACAATCTTAAATGTTGGCACTGTCGTATCAGTCTCCACCCAACTTTCAACCATATCAAAAAACTTTTTTAAGTATTTCAAAAAGTAATCAAATTCAAGTTTTGCATAGCCAAGGCACATACCCTTAAGCGTCACAACTTCGGCACAAAAATTTTCTTCACAATCAAAAAATTCTTGCCAATTTGTTTTTGATAATTCTTTTGCAAGCTTTTTGAGAACCGGTATTCTTATTCCAAACATCTCAAGTTGCCCTATGCCAAGTTTTTCAGAAAACTCTTTGTACTTTTTATCAGCAAGTGCCAATAGTTCTTTTTTGAAAGTTTTATTGATATATTCCATAATTTAATTTTATCACAAACAAAAAAATATTAAAACCTGTTTTAATATATATAAAAACATTTTTAGTTTTGATAAAGATTTGATATAATCAAATTGTAAAAAGGAGAGGTTTATGGAACTTAAAGGAAGTAAAACAGAAAAAAATTTGATGGCTGCTTTTGCCGGAGAAAGCCAAGCAAGAAACAAATATACATACTACGCTTCAAAAGCAAAAAAAGATGGCTATGAGCAAATTGCTGCAATCTTTTTGGAGACAGCAGAAAACGAGAAAGAACACGCAAAAATTTGGTTTAAACTTTTGCATGACGGCGCCGTGCCAAGCACAGTCGAAAATTTGAAAGATGCCGCAAGTGGCGAAAATTATGAATGGACAGATATGTATGATGACTTTGCAAAAACTGCAAGAGAAGAAGGTTTTGAACAAATTGCATACTTGTTTGAAGAAGTGGGCAAAATTGAAAAGGAACACGAAGCAAGATATTTGAAACTTCTTGAAAATATCGAAAACGGCATTGTGTTCTCTC
>JAFYCH010000056.1 GCA_017539765.1 Clostridia bacterium | reverse complement strand
CTTTTCAATATGCTTTGTTCCAGTGTTATTTAACGTGTAAACAATACTCTCTGCATCACCAGCCAAATCTCCAGTATCATAAGTGATTTCTGGAATGATGTTTAACAAAACAAACTGATAGTCATCTTCGTCCACAGATTTGTTACCATAACTGCTATAGCGAATTGTTAAGTTGTATTGTGGGTTGCCGGTAACAGAATCGACTTCATCAAATTTGGTTAAAGTATATAAGCTTTCGCTCTCCGCTTCAATGCTGATTGCAATTTTTTTGACATACTTAATCTCGTCATAAACCTTTACGGACATGCCAAAAAATCCCACCAAAATAATGGAAGCAACATAAATTATAATAATCAAAATTGCTGTGGATTTTTTCATTTTTCTATTTTTCCTTATAATAAAGTTTAATTTTTGTGAGATATAAATATATTCTGATAAGTAATAATGCGAGTGAAATTAAAATTACCTTAAAGAATACAACCTTTGCATTTTCTGCCATAAGAAAGTAAACAACAAACGCAAAGATGGCAGACATAAAGAACGCAAGAATTGTACTTTTGGTTTCGTTTGGATTTTTTTGATTTGAACCTGTTGTTTGATATAGTCTGTTTTGTGGATTCATTATATCAAATTCTGCACTCCACAATAAGTGTGCGACATAAACAAACACAAGCGAAATTGTCAAAAGTATGGTTTCAAAAACACCAAGTTGTGAAAACTGATTGATAATTATTGTAGAAGCCACAATTGAAAGTATGCAAATGAGTGCATTAAGCACAAGTTTGCCAGTAAGTGGAATTCTGTATGGCACAGGATTTACTTTGTTTAAATATGCCGAATTACCTTCTCTACTGTATACACTTGCAATGACAACATTTGAAGAAAGTGAAATAAGCAATATTATCAAGATATTAAATGCAAGAGCCATATAATTTCCAAGTATTCTTGTACTCATTGCTCCAATAATTTTAAGTTGAAATAAAACTGCAATTGGCATAAGGATTGCCGCTGCAACAACACTTAAAATAAGATTTGAAGTTCTGAAAATAATCTGTGCATTTTTGAAAGATGAAGAAACAAATGGTCTCATCTTTTTGTTGTGTTTAAACTTCTTTACATCCTTCTTTCTATACTCAAATGGATTGCTTGCCATCTTTAAGAAAAGTGGTTTTGAAAGTAGAATTACCAACCCAAGAGATACAGCAATAACTGCAAAGCAGTTAACGAATGTTAAAAGGTTTCTTATTGTAGCAAGGTTAAAGTAATAAGTATTCCAACCCATACCAGAAAGGAAACCGACCAAATGGTTGAAAAACGGCACTGCGTTTACAAAACCTTCAAGGAACCTTTGAATTGACCAATAAATCCTTCCCCAATCACGCACCAAGTCAATATCTGCTGGAATAAGATTGATTGCACGTACAACAAAATATATAAGAGCACCCACAACAACAATTGTTGAAGCAATTTCCAAACTTTTATGCTTTCTGAAAAGTATTCCAATCCACATTGCGGGAATTGACAGTATGCCGCAAACACTTACAATCAAAAGTGTCAAAAATACAAGTGCAACAACTGCCCACATAAAGTAGAAAATTGACAGTTTCATGACAAGTCCATAAGCAACGAAAAATGGCAAAATATATGTTGTGTTTTTGATTAGTTCATATGCAAAACATACAATAAGTTTTGACATAAATATTGTTCCACTTTTGACCGGCATTGTTAAAAGCACTTGATTGTCTTTTGAAAAATAAAGCGTGTTTGTAACATTGACTAGACAAGATAAAAACGCCAAAACAAACAAGATTGATAAAAGCAAAACATATAGCCTAAAATTAAGAACACGAGTAAAAGAAAATAGATGAAGCCCAACAATAATATTGAAAAGCAAAAATACAAGCGTAGATAATCCAACAAAAGTTAAAATTGTGTATACAATTTTAAAAATTGTCTTTTTTGTGCTTTTGAAAAATGAGAAATCTATTTTATCTTTTAGTTGCATCAAAACAAGAGCCAAAAGTCCACTTTTGACTCGTCTATTTTGTCTTGGTTGTACTGCTGCTTCTGCTTCCATTTTTTCTCCTGTTTTTTTATTCTTTTGAATTGTCATTATTTAGATTTTTTATGTAATCTTCACCGTTGATAATATTCATATAGAAATCTTCAAGAGATTGTCCACTCTCTTCAATTTCCTTGACAGTTTTTGTACAAATTATGTGGCCTTTTTTGATGATTGCAATCCTATCACAAATCTTTTCTACCACATCAATAATATGGCTTGAAAAGAACACAATGTTGCCTTCTTTTGCCCTATCTTCCATACACTTTTTTACTTGATAAATACTATTTGGGTCAAGACCAGTAAGTGGCTCGTCAAGAATCCAAATTTTTGGATCGTGAACAAGTGCCGCCATAATGGTTATTTTTTGTTTCATACCGTGTGAATATGTTTTTATTTGATTATCAAATGCACCTTCAAGTTCAAAACGCTTTACATAAGAATCAATCCTTTCGTTTCTTACTTCAATTGGCACATTGTAAAGGTCTGCAATATAGTTTATATACTCTCTTCCAGTAAGTTTTTCGTAAAGCGCATAGAGGTCTGGCACAAAGCCAATGCATCTTTTTGCTTCAACTGGCTGAGCATTTACATCATAACCACAAACTTCAATTTCTCCACTTGTGATTGGTTGAATGCCTACAATAGTTTTGATTATTGTTGACTTACCTGCTCCGTTTGGACCAAGAAAACCAAAAACTTCGCCAGCGTGAACTTCCAAATTTGCTTTGTCAACTGCAAGCACTTCACTGTTTCCGTACCTTTTTGTAAAATCTCTTAAAATTAACTTATCACTATTTTCTGGATTCATAGGTTCAATTAAACTCCTTCCGTTCATTTTTGTCATCAAAGCAAGTTCTTCCAACTTGATTTTTTGCTTTCTCTCTGACATATCTTGAATGTTGTTTGCAATTTGATAACCTTGCTCGTACACAAACCAAACACCAAGTCCAAGCAAAATGTAAACCAAAAAGAACAAAACTTGATAGACTGGATAAAATGTCAATGTTACATCACCAACTTTAAACGCCGCTGTGATATCACGCAGTCTCTTTGCCCACTCACCCAACTTGTCTGCAATAAAGTCACTGTTTACAAAGAAGAAATCTGTTGCACTTGATGCTTTTCCCACTTCAAACAAACCAGTGAACAATGCATTGATAAATATTACAACAACAAAGTATACCGCAAAGCCAATCATTGAATAAATAAACTGCTTAATTTTTGGTCTTTCAAACATTTTGAGTGAAACAAACAAAATTGGCATAAAGAATGCAATATAATGATTTATATAAAAATTAACTAATGAATAACCAAATACATTTGTTGAGCTTGCATAATTTGGCATAAGCATAGCAAACAATGCACCAATCACATTTATAAAGTATGTGAAATAAAATGTACGCTTCATATTAAACATAAGCACAATTGGCATTATGTACATTGCTGTGTTGCAAAGATGAAGTGGCCAATCTGTTGGGTCTAAAAATGAATCAAATTTTT
>JAFYCH010000055.1 GCA_017539765.1 Clostridia bacterium | reverse complement strand
TCTTACCCTGTTTTCCAAGTGTAACACCTTCATAAAGTTCTTGTGCACAAGAAGTAACTTGTTTTAAGCTCATGCCAAGTTTGTTGATTGCATCTTGTTGCATAGAGCTTGTTGTAAATGGTGCAGGTGCATGACTTTTTGATACAGTCTTTTTTACAGAACTTACAACAAATTTTCCGTCTTTGATATGATTTATAACTCTGTCCATCATATCTTTGTTGTGAAGTTTAATCTTTTTGTTTGTGATTGTTGATAAACTTGCTTTAAAACTTGGCTTATGATTAGGTTTTTCTAGTTTTGCAGTCAAATTCCAATACTCTTCTGGTACAAAATTTAATATTTCTCTTTCTCTGTCAACAACAAGTTTAAGAGCAACACTTTGCACTCTGCCTGCTGACAATCTGCTTGTAATTTTTTTGCACAAAATTGGAGATATTTTATAGCCCACAAGTCTATCCAAAACACGTCTTGCTTGTTGTGCATCAAACATATTTTCGTCAAGTGCTCTTGGCTTTTGTATTTCTGAAAGTACAACTTCTTTCGTAATGCTGTTAAATTCTACTCTGTCCAATTTTTTCTTGTCTAGTCCAAGTATTGTTGCAACGTGCCAACCAATTGCTTCTCCTTCTCTATCAGGGTCGGTTGCGATATATATTTCACTTGCTTGCTTTGCTTTGGCTTGCAACTTTTTGATTGTGTTAAGTTTATCTGCCTTGTATTCATACTTTGGTTCAAAGTTATTTTTTATATCAACACCAAGTGATTTCTCAGGCAAATCTACAATATGTCCACCTGTAGCAAAAACTTCCCAGTCTTTTCCTAGGAATTTTTTTATTGTGTCAACTTTTCCAATACTTTCTATAACTAGTAGTTTCATATTCTTTTATACCTCTAATTTTTGCAATAGTAATTGCCGGCCAGTTTCTTTATTATTCCATTAAGTTCCATTGTTGTCAACAAAGTTAGCAATGTTTTTGTGTCTAATTTTGTTTTCATTTGTATTTCATCAAAATGCATCTCACCATCAATTGCATTAAATATTATTTGTTCTTCAAAAGAAAGTTGCAGATTTTTCACCTGTGGTTTATATGCATTTAACACGTTTAATTTGTCTAAAATATCTTCTGGACAAAGTGCCATTTCGGCCTGTCCATTTTTGATGAGTGCATTTGCTCCACTTGATGTAAAACTTGTAACTTCTCCCGGCACAGCAAAAATGTCAATGCCATATTCGAGACAATAATCTTTTGTATGCATTGTTCCACTTTTAAGTGATGCTTCTGTAATAACAACCGCTTTTGAAAGTCCTGCAATAATTCTGTTTCTTACAGGATAATGCCATTGTGCAGGTTCGATATTTGGTTTGTATTCTGTGATAACAAGTCCAGTTTGCTCAATTTGCTTTTCAAGTTCAAAATTACGCTTTGGGTAAATGCAATTAAAGCCACTACCCATAACAGCAATAGTCTTTCCACCAACCGAAAGTGCACCACTATGTGCAATGCTATCAACACCATCAGCAAGACCACTTACAATAGTAACATTATTTAAGGCAAGCACTTTTGAAAACTTTTCTGTCACTTGTTTTCCATATATTGTCGGTTTTCTTGTTCCAACAATACCAACACAGACCGAATTTAAAAGAGAAACATCTCCTTTGTAATAGAAAATAATTGGCTCATCATCCAAGTTCTCAAAAAACTTTGGATAGCCATCACTTACATAGGTCAAAACTTTTACATTTTGACTTTCAAGTTCCAAAATATGCGCATCCAAAAATTGTGAATTAAGTGCATAACACATTTTGTCAAATTGCTCTTTTGTTAGATAATTTTTCAACTTATCAAAGGAACTTTCAAATTGTTCAAAAACATCTTTTGGCTCATCAAAAAGTGCAAGAATATCTCCTTGCTTTTTTGTTGTCAAAAAATCAAAAATATCAATCCAAATAACTGCTCTTTCGTTTTTTGTGTATATTTGCATAGTACCTTCTTCTTTCTACATTTTTCTAACAATTTTATTCACACAACACTTTGTATATGCATTTTGCATAGTACTTGTTATAGCCAATATTTTCTGTCTAAACTTCTATAATTTATTGCTTCTATCAAATGACTAAGTTCAATGTTTTCACTTCCGTCTAAATCTGCAATAGTTCTTGCAACTTTCAAAATTCTATCGTGTGCTCTTGCTGTTAAATTAAGTTTTGCGAATGCTTGTTCAAGCACCTTTTCACACTCTGGCGAAAGTTTGCAATACTTTTTAACAAGAGCAGAGTTCATTGCTGAATTGTTGTGTATTTTTGTTCCTTCAAATCTCTTGTTTTGTATTTCTCTTGCCTTTGCTACTCTTTCTTTAACCTCGGCAGAAGTTTCTTCTTTTGTGTCTTGCTTTAGGTCCTTATATTCAATGGCATCAACTTCTATTTGCAAATCAATTCTGTCCATAAGTGGACCAGAAAGTTTGTTTAAGTAGTTATGTATTTGAACAAGTGTGCATTTACACTCGTGAATCTTACTTCCATAATAGCCACAAGGACATGGATTCATACTTGCAAGAAGTGTAAAATGTGCAGGATATTCAACAGATTGTGCAATTCTGCTAACTGTTATTACTCCATCTTCTAAAGGCTGTCTTAGTGTTTCAAGCAAGTTTCTTGGATATTCTGGCATTTCGTCCAAAAATAAAACTCCATTGTTCGCCAAACTTATTTCACCAGGTCTGCTTGTTCTGCCACCACCAACCATTGAAATGGTTGTAGTTGTGTGATGTGGTGATCTAAATGGTCTTGTAAGAACAATTCCTTGTTTGCTGTCAAGTGTTCCTGCAACGCTATGAACTTTTGTCACTTCAAGTGCCTCTTCAAAAGTCATATCTGGAAGTATGCTAGGAAAACTTTTTGCAAGCATTGTTTTTCCGCTTCCTGGTGGGCCAATCATCATCATATTATGTCCACCAGCCGCAGCAATTTCAAGCGCTCTTTTGGCTGTTTTTTGACCTTTTATATAACGAAAATCGTTAGGAACCACTGCCTTTTTTATATTTTCCTCATAACTTGAAACTTTGATAGGCAAAATTTGCTCTTCGCCTTTCAAAAACCTTACAGTTTGTGCAAGAGATTTAAGTGCAAATATTTCCATACCTTCAATATAACTTGCTTCCATTTGATTATCGTAAGGTATAATAACCTTTTTGAAGCCATGTTCCCTTGCACTGATAAGCATTGGAAGTATTCCATTAACTTTTCTTATTGTTCC
>JAFYCH010000054.1 GCA_017539765.1 Clostridia bacterium | reverse complement strand
CTCAAACAAATCAATATTTTTTCGCTTAAATTCTTGATTTTAGACTGTTTATACGCTTGATTATTCAAAAAAACAGCACTATTTATAAAATATTTTATAAATTTTTATAGAAATTTAAAAAAAAGTATTCACAACAATAAATTTATTTGTTATAATAAAAAAAAGGAGAAAATCTATGCCAGTACAGTTCAATCAGTTGTTAAAATGGGGTTTTAATCTCTTCAATGGAAATAGTTGGACAGAACTTTTTGGTGGACTTGGACAGTTATTTTCACGTCTGATTTATTATTTAATTGTTTGTGCAGTTGGTAAGATCGCAGACATCTGTCAACTTATTTTTCGTAAGTTTGCAGGTCTTTCAGATGGATTGATGGTTGGCAACAAAGTGGTAGAGGGTGATTTGGTATATTATTTATTTCAACATCCAATCGTTAAGAATTTGTTAATATCACTTGCTCTTTTGGCAGCTTTCATTTTGATTATTGCTACTTTTGTTGGAACAATCAAAACAGAATTTGCAAAAGATGGCAACAACAATAAGCGTAAGGTTATCAAAAATGCATTCAGAGGACTTGCAAACTTTGTGCTTGTGCCTGTGATTTGTATGTTTGGTATCTTTATAGGTAATGCACTTTTGAGAGCTATTGATGGTGCAACTGGAGGCGGTAGTGGCTCATTGGCTTCACAGATGTTTCTTGTAGGTGGTTATAACGCAAACAGAGCACGTATGAGTGAAAATAATGGTGCCGACCGTGATAATAATCCATATGAACTTGGCAGTTTTGGTGATGTGCTAACTGGACAAAGTGATGGCGGTGCAGAAAGTGGATATGGAAACTTTGGTATATTTTTAGATGACGGTGGAAATTCTCTGACGGGTAGAAGGGCAGCGGATAAAATTGATGCATTTTTTGAAAATGGAGCGATAATAACTAAAGCTCAAATGGAAAATATGAGTCCTATCCAACATACTTTAAAATTCTCGGCATTATCTACATATTACGGTGGAGCACTTGCTGATAATGTCAAGGTTGATTATAAAGATATAGATTATGGAGGAAGCAATGATTATGCTTCTCGAAGCGAATCTATAACTAATGATAATGGAGAAGTTTTGATTCCTTATACAGCAGAAATCACTTTTTCAGTGTACAATGCTGGTCTTGTGTATTACTACTATGATCTAACTTTAGGAACATTTGATTATTTTATTTCAACCATTGCAATGCTGTTCTGTGCATACACATTGCTTGTTACAGTGCTTGGTCTTATTAAACGTTTGTTTATGCTTACCACATTATTTGTTATATCGGCACCTGTGTGTGCGATATATCCAATAGATGAAGGAAAAGCGTTGGAAAGATGGCGAACTGAATTTATAAAAGAAACATTGTCAGCATATTCAACAGTTGTTGTTATGAACATATTCCTGTCATTGCTTCCAATTATAAAAGAAATTACTGTATTTGCTAATAATGGCGATTTGGGAATCCTTGGAAATATTCCAATGATAAAAGGATTTGCAAATTATTTGGCAAGAGTACTTATTGTTGTCGCTGGATTGTTATTCTTTAAGGACGCAAGCAAAACAATTGCAAGCATCATTGGTGCTAATGACGCTGCTGGTGCAGGTGCAAGTGCATCTAGTGGCTTTGCAAAAAGAGCTGGTGCTGGACTTGCAATTGGTGCTGGTGCAGTTGTAGGCGCGGCACGTTTGGCTGGCAAAGGCATTGGTGCAATAGATAGAAGTATACAAATGAGGAAGGATGCAAAGGGACTTGCTAAAGAGAAAGCTCTTAATGAAGGCGAAGGCAATGGTGGCGAAGATAGCAAAGCTACAGAACCAGGTGCAGTTGGTGCTGAACAACATTCAATGAACGGTGCACCTGCTGGCGGAGATACTGGTGGAGCTGCTTGCGGTGGTGACGCAAGTGGAGCAGCAGGTGCACCAAGTTCTGTTGGTGCAGAAAGCAATTCTATGAACGGAGCTGGCAGTGGTGCTGGTGGTGGACTTTCAGTAGAACAAAAAGCTGCTGCTAAAGCTAAAGACAAGTACGAGAGGTACGATAAAGCTAGCAAGAGCCTATTTAATAGTATTGAAAATGAGAAATACAAAGAGGATCTTGACGATAAGCTTAAGGGTCATACAAAGTTTGGTCGAGGTATGATAAAAGCAGGTGGTTTCTTGAGAGGCCTTCATAATTCTAATCTCATAAGAGGGTTCAGAAACGGTGTTGGTGGATTATTCTCTGCAATTGCTGGAATTGCTACTGGCAAAGGTAAGATAGGTGATGCATTCAATTGGACAAAAGGTTCAGCAAATGCACGTAAGAAATTAGAAGAATACAAGAAAGACCTTAAAGACGCAAAATCTGGCAAAAAGAGTGCAGAGCAACATGCAGAAGAAGTGGCAGAGCAAAGAGCTATGGAACAAGCTAGAATTCAAGAGCAAAGAGCTATGGAACAACTTAAGCTTCAAGAACAAAGAGAATTGGCTAGAAATGTTAAAGAAAATAGTTTGTTAATAAAAATTAAAGACAAACAAGATGCTATTGAAAGATTACAACGTGAAATTGAAGATGCTAAAAGAAAGAGAGACGAAATAGGCGGTCTTTCGGGATATCTAAAAACTGAACAAACAATAACATCTGCTCAAGATTCTATTGCTAAGAATCAAGAAGAATTAAAGAGATTGGTGGAAGAATTAGAAAAACTAAATAAGAAAGATTAATTATCCTTATTTAGAAACTAATTGCGATACACAGTTTTCTTCAAAATTCATTTAAAATTAAGGGTCGATTGGACCCTTAATTTTTTATATCTCTTATAGTTTATTTAATTAGTTTGATATGATTATTTTCAAAATTTTACGATGTCGATAAATAATACAAAATCTTAATTGTATTTATTGTATAAATATTTTCTCAATTTATTTTACAAGTTTTAATTATTATTATATAATTAAATATATATTTTAGTGCAAACTATAACGGGAGATAGATATGGTTAGATATATTCCTAGAAAAACCAAAATAAAAATGGAACTTTTGCCACACGTTACAATTCCTGACGTTGTCATTGGTATGATTGCAATTGCGGTCCTCGTGCTTATTATCACAAGTAATATTCCAAACAAATGGTTTATCGCTCTTGCTGCTTTGGCATTTATTATCATGCTATACATACCAGTTGCAGATGGCGAAAGGGCATATTATACAACCGTATTGCTTTTCAGGTTTTTTGCCTTCAAAAAGAAGTATTCTCGTGACAAAATTAAGGGCTATGAAAGTGTAAAAACACTTATTCCATACGAGCATATTGTTGATGACCGATATCTTGATTATGGTGAATATTTTGGAATGGTTATCAGAATAACTCCAGTTGAGTTTTTCTTGCTTACAGAAGACAAACAAGATGCCTACATCAGAAGTTTTCAAAGGGCACTTGGCAGACTTAGTGTAGAGCAAGATTGTGAACTTGTAAAAATTAACAAAGCTGTTTTGTATGATGATTTCATAGAAGATGACGAAAAGAAGTATTCAGCACTTCTCGAAGCATATGAAAACAAAGAAATTACTGAAAAAGAACTTGATGGAAGAACATTTGTGTTCCAGTCAAGAGCAGAACAATATATTAACGCAAATGAAGTAAATCGTCTTTTTGAAGATTGTTTCTATTTGGTTGTTTTTGATAAAGATAAAACTGCACTTTATGACACAGTAGAGGGCATTCAATCAGAACTTCAAGGTGGACAAACACCAATCAGAAGCCACATTTGCAGAACAAAAGAACTCGGTATTTTTCTTAAAGCAAATTACACCAAAGATTTTGATGAAAAAGAAGCGGAATCAAAAGGTTCAGAAGGTTTGGTTGATTGGACTATGCCAGAAAAAGTTCAATTCAGAGCCGCAAATACGCTTATAAATGGCAAGGAATACAGACATTTTTGTATTACTGACTATCCTTTGGAAGTTGGCAATGCTTGGGCATATTCTTTGTTTGCAATGCCATCAACAAAAGTTGTTGTAAAAATCAAGCCAATGATGCGTTTTGATGCAGAAAAGGAAGTTGATAAAGCCATTCTTGAAATGGAAACAAAAAATATGTACTCTGCACGTGCAAGTAAGCAAATTGAAAACGATACTCATCTTAAAACATTGACACAACTTTTGATAGATATCAAAAATAGTAATGAAAATTTATTTAAATGTAACGTTTTAATCACTTGTGAAAGTGATATGAAAAAAGAGATGAGAGCCCTTTTAAAGCAAAATGGCTTCAAGTTCAGTGAAATGTTCGGCAGGCAGGTTGACGCCTTTGTAAGCAGCAATATTTCCCGCGTAAACTCTGTAAAAAACTTTACCAGAGGCATAAATGGAACACCACTCGCTGGTATGTTCCCATTCATTTCAAATGTAGTAAGCGATCCAGGCGGTTTCTATTTGGGTTATAACGCAAGTGGACGTGTCTTTGTTAACTTCTTTAGACGTGACGAAGAACGTGTTAACAGTAATATGATGGTCATCGGAAAATCTGGAGGTGGAAAATCATTTGCCACAAAAGATATTCTGTCAAATCTTGCTGGAGATAATAGCCGTATTTTCGTTCTTGACCCAGAAAGTGAGTATGTAAATTTGGCTCATAATCTTGGTGGAAAGACAATTGACGTAGGTAGTGGACTTCAGGGAAGAATTAATCCTTTCCACATCACTCCAAGTTTGAAGAGTGATGATGACAGTGAAGTTGCACTTGACGACTATTCAGCACACTTGCAATTCCTTGAGGAGTTCTTCCATATTATTTTGTCAGGTATTTCAAGTGACGCATTTGAAAAAATTAACAGTTTGGTTATTGAATGTTACAAAGAAAAGGGTATTGACAGTAATTCAGATTTTGACAAACTTACTCCAGAAGATTTCCCAATCTTTGACGATTTGTATAGGCTTATTACAAGAGATATGGACAAAGAAAAAGATGAATATATTAAGCGTATTTATCAAACAATGGAGCTTTACATCAAAAAGTTCGCAACTGGTGGAAGAAATTCAAATTTGTGGAATGGTCCAACGACTCTTCAAACAAAAGAAAACTTTGTTGTTTTCAGTTTCCGTTCACTTCTTGCAAACAGCAACAAAACACTTGCAAATGCACAGATGCTTCTTGTTTTACGATTCCTTAACAATGAGATTATCAGAAACAAAGACTACAATGCCATGATGGGTTATGGCGAAGCCGACCCAGGCAGAAGAAAAATTATCATTGCAGTCGACGAAGCCCACGTCTTTATTGATGAAGAATATCCAATTGCGTTAAACTTCATGGAAGACCTTGCAAAACGTATCAGAAAATATGACGGAATGCAAATTATTATCACTCAGAATATTAAGGACTTCGTAGGTTCGGCAGCAATTCAAAAACAAAGTACTGCAATCATCAATGCAAGTCAATACACAATGGTTTTGCCACTTGCTCCAAATGATATGAGTGACCTTGTAGACCTTTATCGAAACGCAGGTGGTATCAACGAAGACGAGCAAAATGCAATTGTTCAGGCAAATCGTGGTGAGGTGTTCTTTATTACATCAGCAAATTCTCGTGTATTCTTAAAAATTGAGGCACTTGATGCCATAAGACAAATGTTCCAGACCAAAAACTTCTTTGAAGACAGATATAAATCAAAAGAATAAAGCAGGTTTTGAATACAAAAACTATGCACTTTATTGTGCATAGTTTTTTGTAACATATCAAAAATACGCATATTTTTTAAACATTTTTTTACATAAAAAAGCT
>JAFYCH010000053.1 GCA_017539765.1 Clostridia bacterium | reverse complement strand
GTTTTAAAATTGTCAACAAGAAAAATGGACAAGAATTTTTTGAACAGTATAATAATTATCACAACTCAAATAAAAAAAACATAAGCAATTTGTTATCAGTTTTTCAGAATGCTTTTGATAATAAATATTTTTCTAATATTCTTATTGATGATTTATCAGAAAGAAAAGTATTTGAAACATTGAAAGAAAAGAAAAAAGTAAAAAATATTGAAAATATATTGCAGGGACAATTGCAACAAGTTCCTAATTATGCGGTTTATTTTGTTATAAAAAATAATACAGATAAAGCTATTGTAACAAAACAAGTATTTTCAAAATTTAACAATAAATTAAATTTTTTAAAAATAGTGGGTGTAGAAATCGGTGGTTTTTCCAATTTGGAATATTATATTTTTAGAGACGAATTATATAATTATTACAAACTATATGTTTTGACTGTGGCAGAATATCAAAATTTGATTATTGGAATTACTGATGACAAAATAAATTATTTTTTGGATGAAGACAATATAAATAGTTTGGATATGTCCACCATAAAAGTAAAAACCAGTTCGGGCGAAATTATGATAGTGCAAAAAGGCAGTACTGTTTTAGACTTTGCTTTCAAAATTCACAAAGAAATAGGGTTTGCTTTTAAATATGCAATTATAAATGATAGCAAAACAAAATTTCTTCCTTACACAAAATTGAACGAGAATGACAAGGTAGAAATTATTATTGACAAGGATGAGAATAATAATATTATAAACAATGCAAAATTACGTTGGCTTGCTTATGTAAACACTGAGTATGCAAAAAAGATTTTAATAAAATATTTTGAAAATAAGTTCATCGCATAATTTTATATACATTTACAAAAACAAGGCAATTTTGCTTTGTTTTTTTATGTAAAATAATAATATTTTTATATTTCAATATAAATTGACAATATTTGTGATATGAGTTATACTTTTGGCATATTTGGAGATGCTTATGGAAGTAAAAGTTGTTGGTTGCAGCACTTCGTGGACAAACAGACCAACAAGTTGTTATTGTTTAGATGACAAAATTTTGATTGATTGTGGAGAGGGAACAACCAAGCATTTTGATGTTGCAAAGGTTGATTTTGTTTCGATAAACAAAATTTTTATCACACATTTTCACAACGACCATATTGGTGGCATTACCGAATTTTTGTGTCATCATTGCCAATATAGTGATGTAGCAAAGAGAAAATCTTTGACAATCTATGGCCCTGTTGGTTTAAACAAGCACCTAGATATGTTAAAATATTTTGCTTTTGGCGAAGAAGAACAAGCAGATTATAATTTAGAAGACTATATAAATATTGTTGAAATTGACAACGAAAGTGAATTAGAGTTTGGAGATTATGTGGTAAAGCCATATCTTCTCAGACACGGAAAGATGAGAGACATTGCTTATGCTTTCAAAAGAGATGGCAAAGTTGTTGGTTTTTCTGGAGATTGCACCTACGACAGCAATGTGGAAAGATTTGCCGAAAGTTGTAATTTATGTTTTTTGGTTTGTTGTTCCGAAAAAACAACGCCTAACCATATTGGTTATGACAATTTTGTTCAAATAAAAAACAAATACAAACAAAATAGATATTTGGCAATTCATTGTGTTGATAGATTATATCTAAATCAAGACAAATTTGATATAGAATTTGCAGAAAATGGAAAAAGTTATGAGTGCAGATGAAAAAGTGATTGAAGTAGAAAGTGAAAGAGCAGGAGAACCTGACAGTCAGCAAGTAACCGAAAATGTTGCAAGCCCAGAGGCTGTTCAAGAGCCTGCTGCTGACAGTGCTGCTGAAGAAAAAATAAAAAAAGAAAACAAAAAATCAGACAAAAAGCAAATATTTCTGATATTGCTTTGTTGGATTTCATATCTGTTTGCATATTTGGGCAGATATGGTTTTTCTGCGAACATAAATTTAATTATCAGTGACTATGGCGTAACAAAGTCAGACGTAGGGCTTGTGGTGTCACTGTTCTTTTTTGCATACGGAGCAGGGCAGATTGTAAACGGAATATTGGCAAAAAAATATAATAAAAAAGTGATTGTTCCAATTTCACTTGTTGCATCGGCATTGCTTAATTTGAGCATTTTTTTAGGCATACCTTTTGTGTATATCAAATATTTGTGGCTTCTTAATGGATTTGCACAATCAATACTTTGGCCAACACTTATTGAGTCATTAAGCAAACATCTTGGTGAAAAAAAGTTGAAAGTTGCAATAATTTTTATGAGCACTTCAACGCCACTTGGCACCTTTATTGTCTATGGCTTAAGTGCAATTTTGGTATCTTTTAATGTTTACAAATTCATATTCTTGGTTGCAACAATAAGTATGTCGGTTGCAGGAATACTTTGGTTTTTCCTTTACAATAAGTGCAAAAATAAAAATGTTTAAACAAAATATAGATGTGCTTGCAGAGAACAGCACTTTTACAAAAACAAAAAATCCAAAAAAGAAACTTGCAAATGCGCTTGTTGTGTTTATTGTAATTATGGCTGTTTTTGCAGTTTGTGACAATCTTATCAAAGACGGACTTACAACTTGGGTGCCAACAATTTTAAAGGACCTTTACAGTTTGCCAGACAACATGTCAATTTTGCTTACACTCTTGTTGCCACTTTTGGGCACATTTGGTTCGCTTTTTGCAATTGTAGTAAACAAAAAAATAAAGGACTACACAATGCTTACAGCTTTGTTCTATGCAATTTGTGCAGTGCTTCTTGTGCTTTCACTTGTTGTAGTAAAAACTCATTCAAGTTGGATTATTCTTATTGTTCTGTTTGGCTTGGCGGTGCTTACAATGCATGCTGTCAACAACATTCTCACCAGCATGGTGCCGCTTTTTATGCGTGACAAAATCAACTCTGGACTTTTGGCAGGCCTTTTAAATGGTTTTTGTTATTTGGGCAGCACAATAAGTTCCTATGGTCTTGCAAAGATTGTTGAAGCATCAAACAGTTGGAGTACAGTGTTCGTTTTGCTTAGTATTGGTGCAGCGGTTTGCATTGCAATTGGAATTGTGCAATATTTTGTTTCAAAAAAGGCTAACAAAAACAAAAAAGATAATTAAAAAACAGCCAAGTGGCTGTTTTTTTGTTGCTAATAATCTGTCAAACACAAAATGTAGTCAGTAGAAACAGAGTATAGTTTTGCAAGTTTAATTAGCATTTCTATGCTAATTTCCAACTTGCCGAGTTCATATTTACTATAATTTGACCTGTCAATTTTTAAATATTCTGCCACATATTGTTGAGTGTAATTGTTTTCTTTTCTTAGTTCAATCAATCTTTTACAATAATTTTTTATATCATCCTTTTCCATACACTTGACATTGTGCCAAAATTACCCTAAAATATGTATAAAAGGGTAAATATTACCCAATATATTTTTAAAAATTACAAAGGAATAGGAGTTATGCAAGAAAAAACAAAGGCACTAGTGCATAAATTAATTTGGTTCGGAATTTTATTACTCATTATTTTTATACCAATAATAGCAAATACAGCACAACCCCAATTGGAATTGGTTAATGATAATTGTTATATAAATGATTATTATACATATTCGGATGAAACTAGTGTTAATATTGAATTAGAGTTTAATAGAAATGTTTCTTCGGGCTATGCGACTATAAGGTTTTATAATTCTTCAAATCAATTACTCGAAACAAAAAAAGAATACTTTATTTCTTATGATAATATTGCTGAAAGTAAGTATATTTATGTTGATGGAAAAGTTGATTCTTATCAAGTAATTTATTATGAGTTTGAACCTACGATTACTCCTTTGTTTTATTTATATTATTTGTTAATTCCAGTTATAATTATCTTTATTGGTTCATTGTTAATTTCATACAAAGAATATCAAGTTGGTGGAAAGACAATAAGTGTTTATGCTGGATGGTATCATCACACATTAAGAATTGATAGCATAAAATATGATGAGCATAATACAATTGTTTCTCATACTCCAATAAAGTTATCAACAACATTAGATGACGGAACAAAATTGGAAGCAACAATTTCACTTACAAACAGAATAACTTTAAAAGCAAATGATAAATTGGTATCACTTTAAAAAACAGCCACTTGGCTGTTTTTTTGATGTTTGTCTTATCTTCTCAAAATGTCTAGGGGAGTGAGTGTTAGATCGCCGCAGTCAATGTAAAGTTGTTGTTGAACTTGGTCGGCGACTTCAACTGGTTCGCCATCGGTGTTTGTCATGTTTTGTATTACAATTTTTTTGTTCATTGCATCGTTTGGAGAAATAACTTCAAGTGTGTCACCAACGCAAAAACGATTTCTCATTTCAATCAAAACCCTGCCATCTTTTGACGGTTGTTTAACAACTGCAACAAATTCACTTTCTTGCACTGGTTGGCTGTTTTCCAAAAACTCTTTGTCATCTGCTCCAAAATAGAACCCTGTGGTGTATCTTCTGTGACTGGTTTTTTCAAGTTCGTCAATCAAATATTGCGGTGCTTCAAAAGATTTGTTTTCTTGTCTGCATTTTGCAAGATAGTCAAAAGCACGTCTGTATGCGTTTACAACTGTTGCAACATAATAGGCACTTTTCATTCTGCCTTCAATCTTAAAGCTTGTTATGCCTGCATCTACAAGTTTGTCAAGATATTTTATCATACACATATCTTTACTGTTTAAAATATATGTGCCACGTTCATCTTCCAATATTTCAAATTTTTCGTCTTGTTTGTCTTTGCGTGAAATTGCATAGTCCCATCTGCATGCTTGCACGCATTCGCCGTGGTTTGCATCTCTGCCACAAAAGTAGTTAGAAAGCAAACATCTTCCGCTGTAACTTATGCACATTGCACCATGCACAAAGCACTCAATTTCAACTTCTTTTGGCACATAGTCTCTTATTTCTTTAATTTCTTCTATGCTAAGTTCCCTTGCAAGAATGAGTCTTTTTGCTCCAAGTTCCACAAATGCTTTTGCTGTGTATTTGTTGGTTATGTTTGCTTGTGTACTTACATGAATGTCAAGATCTGGTGCGACGCGCTTTGCAACTTCCATAACTCCCATATCTGCAACAATAATGGCATCAACGCCAATGTCATGCAAATATTTTATATAGTCAGGCAAAGCAGGAAAGTCTTTGTTGTGAGCAATTATATTTACGGTTATGTAGCACTTTTTGCCAATGCTGTGTGCATAGTCAACAGCCTTTTTAAGTTCGTCTTCATCAAAATTTTTTGCAAAAGCTCTAAGACCAAAACTTGTGCCTGCAAAATAGCAAGCATCTGCACCATAATAGAATGCTGTCTGCAGTTTTTCCATACTGCCAGCTGGTGCTAATAATTCAATTTTTAATTTTTCCATACTGCAAT
>JAFYCH010000052.1 GCA_017539765.1 Clostridia bacterium | reverse complement strand
GCAAGATATGCCGAATCTCACAACGACGAAGCAAACAGAGCAAAACTTAAAAGAGAACTTCTTGGCAAAGAAGACCGACAAGCAAAGTTCATGACATGCTTGGTGTTTATGAAACCAAATGGAGAATATATCAGTTGTATTGGTGAAACAAAGGGCGAAATTTTGCCAGAAGAGAAAGGTAGTTTAGAATTTTGTTATGACCCACTTTTCTATTCTTATGACCTTAAAAAAAGTTTTGGCGAAGCCACAGAAGCAGAAAAAAATTCAGTTTCTCATCGTGGCAGAGCAGTTGCTAATTTGATTAACAAATTAAAAAGTTAAAAATTATTCTTTTTGGCAAATGACATAAAATGAGCAAAATTAAGTTTTGCTTATTTTTTATTACAATTCATTTAATATTACATATTGACTTTCATGTTGTTATATGATAATATATAGTATATTTTAATTTGGGTTAGGTAACGACTATGGCAGAAAAAAGTAAAGAAAAAATAGAAAAAGCAATTCTTATTAATTACGGGCAAAATGTAGACAATATGACTTATGCATGTTTTGGTTTTATTTGTGGTGCACGACTTGACAAAAAGGGTAAAGAAGGTACAGGCCATTTGGTTGAACATTCACTTTTTAATGGTCCTTTTGAAGCTAAAATAAAAGATGAAAATGGCGTTGAAAAGGTTGTTATGTTAGATGAGAAATCATTTTATAAATTTTTAAAAGCAACAGGTACAAGAATGAATGCTTATACTTCAAATGATGCAATTGTTGTTGAATTAGAAACTCCGAACCAATATTTTGAAACGATGGTTGATATTATTCAGCAAATGTTTAATATTAAATTTGATCCAAAGAGATTAAACGAAGAGAAAAAGGCAGTTTTGCAAGAAAGACTTATGATTTTGGACGAAGAAGGGATAAATTCTCTTATGGCAAACAGAAGTGCAAAAAAACGTTCAAAACTTATTGGTACACCTGCAAGCATAAACAATATTACAACACAAGATTTGGAAGAATATGCAAGAAAGAGATTTATCAGAGACAATATGGTTATAAGTGTTGTCAGCAACTTGCCACATAAACAAGTTAAAAAGATAGTTAAAAATTTATTTATTGACAAATTTCCTTCAAATGCAAAAAGAAAACTTACATTAAAAATGCCTACTTATCCACATAAAGGTGGCTTAAAAACAAAAGATGTTCCATATGCAAATTCATTTGATATTCAATTTTTATTCAAAGGTTTAGATGGTGTTGAGAAAAATGATTTGATGCTTCGTTTTGAGGATTGGTATTTTAACAATTTTGCTGGAAAACTATATCAAGAATTAAGAATAAACAAACAACTTGTTTATACTTCAAATTTTCTAAGTGTTCCAGTCCTAAACAGCAATCTTAAAGCGTTTCTTGTCAAGACATCTCCTGAAAATGCTAACAGATGCGTAGAAGTGCTTAGCGTAATTTTGAGAGATTTGATAAAAATGGTGTAAGTGAAGAAGATTTCGCATCTTTCAAAGAAGCAATGAAAAGTGAAAGAGCAGCAAAAAAGAACACAAAGTTTATGGACAGCAACAAAATGCTCAATGACCACATCTATGGAAAGCAAGTTTTTGTAAAAGATTTCTTCAACAAACTTATGAACCTTAAAAGAGAAGATGTCAATGATTATCTCAAAAAAGTTTATGGCAATTCAGAATTGCTTGTTTACTATGAAGGAGATATGTTAAAAGCACAAAACATAAAACTTGCAGAAGGTAAAAACGGACTTATTGTTGTAGACAAAACATATCCTTGGATGGTTGTAACCCAAGAACAACTTCTTAAAGATTATTTAAACATTAATCCACTTTACAATCATGATGAAATTTTGGCACTTTACAGGTATTGGGACGAAGTTCAACTTGAAATTTTAAAAATGCAAATTCAAGCTGAATATAACAGCAGAATCATAGATAAATTACGAAATCCACAAGTGTTCAAAGTTCCAAAGATAGGCAAAAAAGCAGTTAGACAAGCTTATATCAAAACTTTGGAAGAAAAAAATGCTCAATATAAACAAGAAGAAGAAAACAGAAAAGCAGCAGAGACTGCATCATCAGAAGCTCAAGAAGCAGCAAAAGAGTGGGAATATAAATAAGAAAAAGGGCACAGCCCTTTTTTTTTGTGTAAATAATTATAAAAAACATATAATAATTTATTTTTTATTTAGTCAAAAGGTATGTTGTTTGTTCTATATCTTCTTTTTTTTGAATATATTTTACTAAACCTAAAAAGGAGAATAAAATGGGAAATAACAATATATATAAAGAAATTGCCACCAGGTCTGGTGGAGACATATATCTTGGCGTTGTTGGACCAGTTAGAACGGTCAAAAGCACATTTATCACAAACTTTGTCAACAAACTTATAATTCCACATATTGCCAATGAATATGAAAAAGAAAGAGCAATTGATGAATTGCCACAATCTGCCCAAGGCAAAACAGTTATGACAACCGAACCAAAATTTGTGCCAAACGAAGCAACAACTGTTGAAATTGATGACATAAAAATGAAAGTGCGTCTTATTGACTGTGTCGGTTATGCCGTAAAAGGTGCAAATGGCTATGAAGAAAATAACGGACCAAGATATGTAAAAACGCCTTGGAGCACAGAAGATTTGCCTTTTGACAAAGCGGCAGAAATAGGTACACAAAAAGTTATTACAGAGCACAGCAACATTGCGGTTTTGGTGACAACCGATGGCAGTTTTACAGACATTGACAGAGCTGGCTATGTGGGGGCAGAAGAAAGGGTTGTTGCAGAACTTAAGGATGCACAAAAACCTTTTGTTGTTGTTCTCAATACAGCCGAGCCAGAGTCTAAAGAAGCAAAAAAACTTGCCGAAGCACTTGCAGAAAAATATTCTTCAAAAGTTGTGCCACTTAATGTAAAAGAACTCGCCGAAAATGATATTGTGTCAATATTTAACTTGCTTTTGGAGGAGTTTCCAGTCAACAAAGTTCAAGTAAAACTTCCAAAGTGGATGGAAGCACTCTCTTTTGACAATCCACTTATAGCCGAAGTTGTTGCAGAAGTTAAGCAAAGCACACAAGGTCTTGAAAAAATTGGCGACTTTAAACTTAGCAAAGTGCTTTTTGAAAACAGTGATAATTTTGAGCCACTTACTCAAAACACAGTTGAACTTGGCGAAGGAAATATTTTAATCACAATCACACCAAAACCAAATTTGTTTTACAAAGTTCTCAGTGAAGAGTGCGGCGTGCAAATTGGCAGTGATTTTGAACTTATTGCAAACCTTAAGGGCTTAACACATGCAAAAAAAGAATATGACAAACTCAAAGTTGCACTTGATGAAGTTGAAGAAAATGGCTATGGAGTTGTTGTACCAAGCATGGAAGAAATGAAACTTGAAGACCCAGAGATAGTAAAGCAAGGCAGCAAGTTTGGTGTAAGGCTCAAAGCAAGTGCTCCATCACTTCACATTATGAAAGTTGACATAAACACAGAAGTTAGTCCAATTGTTGGCACAGAACAGCAGAGCGAAGACCTTGTGAAATATCTTCTTAGTCAGTTTGAAAGTGATCCGCAAGGAATTTGGAATACAGAAATGTTTGGCAAAAGTTTGCACGAACTTGTCAACGAAGGACTGTCTAGCAAACTTAATTCAATGCCAAAAGAAGCACAAAAAAAGATGCGAAAAACTCTTGGCAGAATTGTAAACGAAGGCAAGGGTGGAGTGATTTGCATTTTGCTGTAAAATTAAAAACGCAAATAATATTAAAAAAAGCATAAAAAATAGTGGCAAATGCCGCTATTTTTTTGGTTTATATAAATGTTTTATTTTTTTTAAAAAAGTATTGAAAATGGATTTGCTTTATGATATAGTATCATCAGTTAAAGGAGAAAATATAATGATAAAATTTAACAAATTATTTTTGGTTTTTGCACTTGTTTTTGCAATAGCACTTCCAATGTTTGCTGGTTGCAGTATAACAGACAATGTCAATGAAAAACCAACATTCACAATCATTACTTCAGCAAACAATACTGAGTATGGCACAGTATATGGTGCGGGAGATTATGAAGAAGGTGAAGTAGTCTATATCGCTGCTGTTGCAAAAGATGGCTATGAATTTGAAAAATGGAATGATAATGTTTTGGATAGTGTCAGAAGTGTCACTGTGTCAACAAACAAGGCTTATATGGCTATATTCAAACCAAAAACAAAATATGCAGTTTTGGACAGTATGACAATCAGTTTGAAACCTTATGATGATCTTACAGACGCTGAGTATAATAACATGAAAAAAGTTTCAAAAGTGAAAGTAAAGTCTTTTAGAGTTAGTGATGCCGACCGAAGCAATGATTATTTTTATCACAGTTTAGGAAAAATTGATGATGATATTGGTGGTTGGCTTCTTGACAGAACAACAGTAGGTGGTTGGGCATATCAGACATATACATTGGACAGATATTTGAATCAGAATTCTGCTTATCAAAATAATTTAAAACTTGACTTAAATAAGAATCTTAAAGATGATTTTGTATTTGATTATAATTTTGCTTATACTCTTGTAGAAAATGACACAACATATTCTGGTAATGTTTATACTTCTATGGTATCAAATTTAAACATTGTTCTTACAGAAAAT
>JAFYCH010000051.1 GCA_017539765.1 Clostridia bacterium | reverse complement strand
TATTGTGTCGCAGTCAATGTTGATATTCATTCCACAGCCACAAGAGTTAAGCAACCAAAAAAGCATAAGCATTTCGCAGCAATCGCCACCTTTGCCATTTGGTCCGCCAAAACCGCCAAATAAACCCATAAGACAATCCTCCTTTATAAATTTTAATAAAGGATATTTCAACATTTGCATTTTCCCCAACACAAAAGCAAAACATTGATTGTGCAGTGCACTATGTAATCCTTTTATCTTTTGTATTTCGGAATTTTTATCTTCCGTACATTCCATACTATTTTTTTTGCAAAAAAAATGTGCATACTTCTATGCACAATTATTTTTTTCTTAAACAGATTTTTCCCGTGTTTGCGATTAAAGCGAAGCCAGAGCGACAAAAAAATGAAATATAAATTACTTTATTGCAAAAATACATTTCTGAAATTATTTTTTGTCTATGCTTTCAATTCTTTCCAAATACTTGCCACCCAAAAAGTTGGTGCCATCAAACACCTTAAAGATTTCAAGTGCTTTGTCAAAACCAGTATTTCTTTCACCCAAACACAAACAATTGCAGTTGTTGTGGAGTCTGCCTTGCTCTGCCTGAACCCTGTCAAAAGCAAGCACTGCTCTGATTTGTGGGTTTCGATTTGCAACAATACTCATACCCACACCACTGCCACAAATCAAAATCAATTTGTCTTGCTGAGTGTCACAATTATTGACATAGTGTTCAATTGCTGCTTTTGCATAGTCCACAAAACTATCATTTGGCTCTAGACTTTTCGCCCCACAATCAATATAATCAATATTGTTTTGCTTAAAATATTCTACAAAACTATTTTTTAGGTTTATTCCTGCATGGTCATTTGAAATTATAATCATATAAATATTATATCAATTTTTCTAATTTAATCAACAAAAAATAGGGGTTCGCCCTATTTTTGTTATTATTTTAGCATATATTACGCTGCTTGATATGGTGAAAGTGTAAACACTACACTCATTCCGTTTGGAAGATAAATGTAAAGGTATTCACTTTCGGCTGTAAATGTTACACTTGTCAACATACTTGTCACACTTGGTTGCAATGCCCAGTCAGTTGTGCTTGTAAGACCAAATGCACCAGTGATTGTTTGTGCAACAATTGCACCAAGTGCTTGTGCATATTCACTATCTGACATTTGACCAAGAGCATGAATAATTTCAAGATAAGTTTTAATATCTGCTTTTGAAGCATCTAAATCTGCTTTTTGAGCATACAATAGAATTTTTCCAACTTCTTCTTCTGTAAGCAATGTTGCATCTTTTAGACCATTAAGAACTGTTTCAAGTTCTCCTCTGCCATAACCGATTGCACAAACTTTTGCATAAAGGTAAATGCCATAGGCTTGGTCAGCACTTTCAAGACCTGTACCAACCAAAGCATTAAGTTTTGTTAAAAGTTCTTCTTGAGTAATGATGTTGTCATCGCCCATAACTGCACTATAAAGCGCATCTGCTATTCCTTGATTTGGAATTTGATTTTTTGTAACTAAGTCATCAACACAATATCTAAAACTTGCTGCTGTGATGTCCATATCAAGTCCAAGATGTGTTGCACTTAACATAACATCTTCTGCAACTTCTG